>CAYOBK010000191.1:0-8624 GCA_964402275.1 uncultured Bauldia sp. | reverse complement strand
GTCTTCTTGACTGGTTTCCTTTCCGATTACCTCCCGCGATTGCTCCGGCTTGCGGCAATTGTGCGGAGCGACGACATCGCCCCGGCCGATAAGCCAAGATCGACCAACGGTCTCTCCGGGCGACGAACGCCGCCGGACAGGTCGAATACTTCAATTGGTTGCGATTGTCCCGCGCTTCCGCTCGCCCGCACCTCCCGTTGCGGAGCCAACGCTCCTTGCCTGCAGGCGGACCGTGGACCTGGGATAGTCGCCGCTCGGTGCGGCTGTACGGGCGGCCCGCCGACGCAAAAGACCTACCACAAAAAACGGTCGTGGTGAGTCATTTCTTGGGCATCGGGACGGCCGCGAGCCGACGAGGCAGGCCTCGAATTACATCCGCGATCACCGCCCGCCCGGCGGCTTGCGTGACCCGGCTTCGGGCGCTCCGGGCCAAGTATGGGATGGCGCGCCGCCTTCGCCCGGAGATTGGCAGGGGCGGCAGGACTCGAACCTGCGGCCACCGGTTTTGGAGACCGGTGCTCTACCAGCTGAGCTACACCCCTATCAGGTGCCAGGTGTCAGGTATCATGTGTCGCGCGTTCGGAACAGTGACCCATGTTATTGGACCGACGGGGTGATACCCGACGCCTGGAATGGAGCGGGTGAAGGGAATCGAACCCTCGTCATCAGCTTGGAAGGCTGTTGCTCTACCATTGAGCTACACCCGCGATCAGGTGTCGGGTATCAGGTCTCAGGTGTCGGAAGGGCGATGCAACGGGCGCTGGCCGTCCGCCTGTCCGATACCTGGCACCTGATACCTGACACCTGATGGTGGGGGAGGCAGGACTCGAACCTGCGAAGGCGTTCGCCAGCGGATTTACAGTCCGCCCCCTTTGCCGCTCGGGACACTCCCCCGTCGGTGACTGCCAAGGCAGGACGCCGGGTCGGCGAAACGGGACCGTACGCCGGACGGCGCTTCGCGGGCGCTGTTATGGCTAGGCGTCCAATCCCTGTCAACGCGCGCCGCGACGCTGCGAATGCGTCGGAAGGCCGGCGATTGCCGGCCCCGCGCCACCGATATATAGGCCGCGCCCATGGCCGATTCATCCAAGCCGCGCCGGCATCCGCGCCGCCAGACCGGACGGCGGTTTCCGCCGCGTTCGAAGGCCGAGCGCCAGGCGGACCGGTTCTGGATCTACGGCATCCATGCCGTCGCCGCGGCGCTCGCCAATCCCGAGCGGACGGTGCTCCGCGTGCTCGCGACCGAGAACGCCCGCCGCCGGCTCGAACTCGGGCGCGCCCCCGCGGTCGCGATCGAACCGGCGACGCCGAAGGAGCTCGACCGGCTGCTCGGCCCGGAGGCAGTGCATCAGGGGCTTGCCCTCGAGGTCGAGCCCCTCGCCTCGCCCGGCCTCGACGCGCTCGCCGGCGACGCGAAGCTTCTCCTCTTCCTCGACCAGGTGACCGACCCGCACAATGTCGGCGCGATCCTCCGGACCGCCGCCGCGATGGCGGCCGACGCGGTGATCGTCACCGCGCGGCATTCGCCGGCCGAGACCGGCGTCCTCGCCAAGGCGGCCTCGGGCGCGCTCGATCTCATCCCGCTGATCGTCGTTCCCAATCTCGCGCGGGCTTTGGAGGAAACCGGCGAGGCCGGCTTCGAGCGGATCGGGCTCGATTCCGACGCGCCCGAACTCCTGGAGGACGTCTTCTCCGCCGACCGCATCGCGATCGCCGTCGGCGCCGAGGGGAAGGGCCTCCGCCAGCGGACGCGGCAGACCTGCAACCGCCTGGCGCGGCTCGATCTTCCCGGCGAGCTCCGGAGCCTCAACGTCTCCAACGCGGCGGCGCTGGCGCTCTATTCGGCCGGACGCTTCCTGGCGATGCGCCGCCGCCGCTCCGCGCCTTGACCGGAATCGGCACGGGGTCTAGCCCGTGACCGTTAGGCGCCGGCATAGCTCAGTCCGGTAGAGCAACCGCCTTGTAAGCGGTAGGTCGGGGGTTCGAATCCTCCTGCCGGCACCAAATAGATCAAGGAGTTACGGTCGAAGTCGCCTTATCGACGTAGGCCGACAGAAGCGGCGGGGCATCGGAGGCAGCGAAGTCAAGTCATGGTCTGCGCGACGGGTTGGGGTACACTGACCCGCGGGGGCTGACCTTAGAGGAGGTCCCTATGAAGCGAAGTCGGATGATCGCCACCGGCGCGCTCGGATTGGCGTTGGCCGTGCCCACAACCGTGTCTGCGACGACGGTCGGAACACCGGTCGGCGGCGAAGCCGAAGCGATAGTCCTTGTTGTGCCGCCGAGCCCGGTCGTTCCGCCTAACCCCTGCACCGAACTGTGCGGGCTACTCATTATCGTGAGCTTTGGCGACGAAGTGATTGTCACCGTCGAAACCAATCCGGGCCCACCCGGCGTTGACGTGAACCCCGGGCCACCCACCCTCATGACGCCCGGGACGCGCCGGTAGCCCGCTCTGAGCATATCTGAGCATAAGGGAGCGGTCGGCCGCGTGTTCGCAGGCCGGCCGCTCCCGGCGCCGTGTTTCGCGCCGGCCCCTGAATGCTCGACGGCAACAACGCCGATCCACTTAGGATTACTGCCCTCCCGCCGGCACATGGAGTTTCCCTTCGGGAGGAAACAACCATGAACGTTCGAATGAAAATGGCAGGCATCGTTGCGGGCGCGGCCGCCTCGCTCGCGGTTTTCGGCGCGGCGTTCGCGCAATTCAATGTTCGCGAAGAACCACAGGTACCGGGCCAGGTCGGCGCCGGCGCGCCCGAGGACCTTGTTCTCGAGGTAACGCTGGCAGCAGACGGCGCCATTACGCTGTCCCCAAGCGAGTTCCATCTCGCCTGGGGCGGCTATTACCGCCTCAACCTCGTCTGTCCCGAGGGTATGGCGGACGGCGAGGGAATCGGCCTCTACGCGCCGGAACTCTGGGAGAACGCGCACATTCGCATCTTCAGCGTCGCCGACACGACAAACCCCGAACTCGACCCGCAGATCAACCTCTATATGCAGGGCAAGACCATCGGGAAGATCGAATGCGAGGGGCTGACGCTGACGCCCCGGGTCAGCTTCCACCCGATGCGCAGGGGGAATTACCCCTTCACCATCGTCAACGAGCGGCCCGATCCTTTTGTCGAGGCGGTGGGAATGTTCATCGTGGAGTGAGTCGGCAGGGCTCACCTGGGGGTCTCGGTCACGGCATACGCTGAGTATCCCTGATCTCCTTCTGTCTGGCTGGGGCCGCTTTGATGAGAGCGGCCCCTTCCAGCCCGACTTACCCCCCTTCCTCGACAGCTGTCCGCCCCGGATGTACTCCTCTCCCAGCCAGCACATGGAGTTCGAACAAGCGTTCCCTTTGGGAGGTAACAACCATGAACGTTCGGATGAATATGGCTGGCATCATCGTGGGCGGGGCTGCCCTGCTCGCGGTTTTGGGCGCGGCGTACGCGCAGCAGGTACCGGGCCAGGTCGGCTCGGGTCCGCCTGAGGACTTCACCATCGAAGTGTCGTTCGCGCCCGACGGCACCATGGTCGTGTCAACGACCGAGGTCCGTCTCGCCTGGGGCGGCTACTACCGCCTCAACTTCGTCTGCCCGTCGGGCGTCGAGAACGAGGCCGGCGTCACGTTGCAGGCGGATGACTTCCTGGCGAACATGCATATCCGTATCGTCAGCGTCAGCGACCTCAACCCGGAAGGCGCCTTCCAGGACGTCGCCGAGATCAATTTCCATATGCAGGGACTGAACCTCCGGCAGATCGATTGCGAAGGGTTGGGATTGGCAGCCCGGATCAGCTTCCATCCGATGCGCAGGGGCACCTACGACTTCGTCGTCATCGACGACACGCACGAACCCAACGTCGAGGTGCCGGGCGTTTTCATCGTGGAGTAAGGCTCGCGGTCGCGGGCGCGGCTCTCGCAACCGGGCAGGTCGAGGCCGATAAATGTCTTGGCGGGAACGCCTGTGGTGAGCCCCGGGCCGCAAGGTCCGGGGCTCAGCGCGTTCGTGCTAATGTTGCCGACCGGAACGAGGAGTCGGAGACATTGCGGACGAGGCCGATCATCCTGCTTGTGAGCATGGCGCTTGCGGGAGGCGCCTGCCTTTCGCTCGCCGCCGGCGGGGCGGCGCAAGCGCCCGGCGCAACGCAGCCGGCGATGTTCGTGGCGCGTGACGCGGACACGACGATCTACCTGCTGGGGACGGTGCATGCGGTCCCGTGCGTGCAGCCATCCGATCCGGCCTCCTGCGCGTCGGTGATCTCGAACGGCATCGAGACCGCGATCCGGGAATCGGACGAGGTCTGGCTCGAGGTGCCCGGCGTGACCGGCCCTATTGACGAAGCGCTCTACGATTCGCTCATGGCGGAGTTGGGGTTCTATCGGGAGGGCACTCTCGCCGATTTCATTCCCGAGGACGAAATCGGCCTCATTGCCGAAATGCTTGCGCCGGCCCTCGGGGTTCCGCCCGACGTCGCCGCCACCGCCATCGCGGCGATGAAGCCGTGGTTCGTCAACTCGCTGCTCGCGGCGCTGATGCTGGAGGGCGCGGGGACATCCTGGGACGGCGTAGACGTCCAGGTGGAGCAGGTTGCGCTGGAGCTGGGCATTCCGATCTTCGGCTTCGAAACCGACGAGGAACAGGTGCGCTTGCTCGCCTCGGCTCCCGACGAATTGCAGATCGCCGAATTGCGCTCCGTCGCCGTCCTTCTCCGTCATGGCGTCGACCTTGGCGCCTACGCAAGGTGGGCCTACCTCAAAATGTGGGATCTCTGGAGCGCCGGCGATCTCGAAGAACTCAACCTGTTCATCTACGGCGACGACGAGGTCCTCGCCGCGGCTTATGAAGAAGAACTTGTCGCGCTGCTCGGACTCAGCCAGAAAGAGTTCGACCTCCTGGAAGCCGAGGTCGAGGCGCTCTACAGCCTGACCGCCGACCAAAGGATGGCGTGGGTCTACGATCTCGATGCGCGGAGGAACCTGAACTGGATGACGAGCATCGGCGACATGCTCGCGCGGTCCGGCACGTTCTTCATCGCGGTCGGGGCCGCTCACCTCCTCGGCGAACGGGGGCTTCCGGCCCTTCTCGAGGATCACGGCGCAGCGGTCGCCCGCCTGCAGTGAATCCCGGTCCGCGGCGGCGCTGGTCCGGCGTCGCCGACGACGGCCCGCGCCTCCTCGTGTCACGAACCGCGGCGATCGGGCCCGCGGCCTCGCTCCGGCCTGCGGTGCCATTCACAGCTTCCCCCGCATTTCGTGGCGACCGCCGCTGGTCAACGTCATCGGCTGTGATAATTTCGCGTGAGAGGCCACGGAACCGAACGGAGAAACGAGATGAAACGACTCCTGGCCTCCGCGGCGATCGCCGCATCCGCCACTCTCGGCTTGGGCATCACGACGGCGGAGGCCGTCGGCACAACCGTGGTGGTTGTCGTCGGCAACGGCGCGCTCCCCTTCACCGTCATCGTGACCGTCAGGGACGAGGAACCGGCCGAGCTCGCAACCGCCGCCCCTTGCCTGCAGCCCGTCCGCACCGTGGCGGGCGTCAACATCTATTATGGCGTCGACGGCTGCGTGGACCCCGTCCCGATGATCCTGCAGGTCGGGCAATAGCCGGGGCCGACATTGGTCGGGCTGTCGCATTGCCGTCAGCCTGATTGACTAGGGTCCGCAGCTCGGCGCCGGATCGGGTCGGGAACGGGCCATGGCTATTTCGCGCCGCGACGCGCTGAGACTGGCCGCCGCCGGCGCGGCGCTGTCGGCGATTCCGCTGGCGCGATCGGCCGCGTCGCGGGCCGGGTTCCCGCCGGACGGCCTCGCCCGCTGGCCGATCCTGCAAGGGCCGACCGACGACCGCTCGGCGTGCTTCGTCATTCTCCACCCGCACGACCTTCCGTTCGAAATCCGGTTCGCCGATCCGATGGGCCGCGCCCTCCCCTGGCGGATTGTCGACCGTTTCGACATGGCGGAGATTGGATTGGCCGCCACCGAGATCGCCGTGGCCGGACTCGTCCCCGGCCCCGAATATCGCATGGAGCTCGCCGGCCAGCGCGGCGAGACGTTCGACCGGCGACGCTTCGGCGCGCTCGACGTCACGCGCCCGCGCTGCAGGTTCGCGGTCGCGAGCTGCATGAACGACCGCTACGGCCCCCATGCCGTGACGATGTGGGAGGCGATGGCGCGGGAGGAGTGCGACTTCGCCGTGCTTCTCGGCGACACCTGCTACGCCGATCTCGGCAACGCCCGGCACGAGGAGATCGGCTACCTCCGGCGCTACTCCGAGACGCGTCTGGCGCTTTCCTGGTTCCGTCTGGAGCGGCTGGTCCCGACCTTTGCCGTCTGGGACGATCACGATTTCGGCGTCAACAACGGCGACCGCCATTTCGCCAAGGCGCCGTTCATGCGGCGCCTGTTCCGCGCCTTCTGGGGATCGACGGACAACCGGGCCTGGCGGCAGGCCTTCGGCGTCGGCAGCCGTCTCGAGGCGTTCGGCCAGCGTTTCTATCTCCTCGACGACCGGAGCTGGCGGGATCCGCCCGGGACGCCCGGCCGGGGTGGCTCATGAACGGGACCCAGTTCTTCGCCGACTGGCTTCTGCCGGAAGTTGCCGCCGCCGATCAGCCCGACGACGTCCGCGCGCTCACGAGAGGACTTGCGGCGACGCCGGCCCCGGTGGTCTTCGTCTCCGGCGACACGCACTATTCCGAAATCGAACGGATCGACCCGTCGCTCATCGGCTTCGAAACCCGCGAATACACATCGAGCTCGATCCACAGCGCGCCGTTCGACGGGCCGCTGAACCGATACGAACCGAACCGTCTCGCGGCGACGCGGCGGCACAATTTCCTCGTGTTCGATGTCGACACGGCCGGCGGCTGGCGGATCGATTGCCGCGCCGTCCTGGAAGACAACGTCACGGCATTCGCAGAGCCGGTACGGATCGGCCGCTAGAACTCCGGCTCCGGCCGGCCGGTGATGCGGCAGGCGGCGGTGACGGTGTTGGCCATCAGCATGGCGATCGTCATCGGCCCGACGCCTTTCGGCACCGGCGTGATCCAGCGCGCCACCTCCGCCGCCTCCTCGAAGGCGACGTCGCCGACGAGGCGCGTCTTGCCCGCGCCGAGCTCCGGCGCGTCGATGCGATTGATGCCGACGTCGATCACCGCGGCGCCGGGCCTGATCCAGTCGCCGCGGACCATTTGCGGCCGGCCGACGGCGGCGACGAGGATTTCCGCCTGCCGCGTCAGCGACGGCAGGTCGCGCGTGCGGCTGTGGGCAATCGTCACGGTGCAGTTCTCGGCGAGAAGCAACTGGGCGATCGGCTTGCCGACGAGATTCGAGCGGCCGATGACGACGGCGCTCCGTCCTTCGAGCGTATCGCCAAGCGCGTGGCGAAGAAGGATCATCGCCCCGGCCGGCGTGCACGGCACGAGCGCGGCTGCGCGGCCGCTCGCCAGCCTGCCGACATTGACCGGATGCAGGCCATCGACGTCTTTCTCGGGCCGGATCGCCTCGATCACCCGCTGCGGATCGATCCGTCCGGGCAACGGCATCTGCACGAGGACGCCGTGAATGGCGGCGTCGGCGTTGAGCGCACCAACCAGCGCCAGGAGATCGGGCCCGGAGGTGTCCGCCGAAAGCGAGTGCTGCACGGAATAAAGGCCGAGCCTTTCCGCCGTCCGGCTCTTGTTGCGGACGTAGACCTCGCTCGCCGGATCGTTGCCGACGAGGACCACGGCAAGGCCGGGCTGGAGCCCGTCCGCGCGCAGCTCCGCCGCCGCTTCGCCGATGCGCGCCGTGAGGTCGGCGGCGATGGCGGCGCCGTCGATGGTTTCGGCGATGCTCCTTGTCTCGCTCATGCGCCGCCTTTTGATGCCGGGACCAAGAGTTAGCCGCCCGGCTCCGCGCCCGCAAGGCGGCGGTTGCGGGATCGCGGGGGGCGTCCGATACCACCCGCATGAAAGTGCCGGACATCACCCTGACGCGACCGACGCTGGCCGATCGCGAACGCGTCCACCGCTGGCTCACCACGCCCGGCATCGTCGAGAAGATGATGGGGCCGCCGACCTTCCCCGAGATTCCCGTCCCGGATTACGAGACCTTCTGCGACGACCATGTCGCCCATTTCTGGACGCATGAAGCGCCCGAGCAAGGCAGGCTGTTCCTGATCGAGGCGTCGGCCGGACCGGTCGGCTGCATCGTCCACAACGATGTCGTCGTGACGCCGGGCGGAAGCCGGGCATGCGAGCTCGACTTGTGGCTCGCCGGACCGGAATTCATCGGCCGCGGCTATGGCCGTGCCGCGATCCTCGCGATGTGCGAGCTGATTGCGAGGGAGTTGCGTGTCGTGGAGGCCTTCCTCCAGCCCTCGGCCCGCAACCCGATCGCGCTCGCCTCCTATGCCGGCGCCGGCTTTGCTCGCTCGCCGCTCGCCGGCGACGAAGCGGCCGCCTATTACCGGACGCGGCCTGACTACGCGGATTCGGTATTCTTCGTCCGCCGCCTGGATCAGGCGGCCTGACCGGGCGGCCTTACTCCTCCACCGGGACTCGGGACGTCACCGACACGATCCAGTCAAGGTAGCGGGTGCTCCCCTCGACGATCTGAAGCGCCACGATCGCCGGCGTGTCGTAAGGAT
>CAYOBK010000190.1:0-4703 GCA_964402275.1 uncultured Bauldia sp. | reverse complement strand
GGCGATGCCAAGCGTGATGTAGCCGATCTGCCCGACCGAGGAGTAGGCGAGCATCCGCTTGACGTTGGCCTGGAACACGGCGACCAGCGAGGCGACGAACATCGCCGCGACGGACAGCGCGATGAGGATCTCCGTGACCGGCAGGTCGCCAAAGAATACAAAGCCCGCGCCAAAGACCGAGTAGAGATAACGGATCAACAGGTAGACGGCGACCTTGGTGGCGGTCGCCGCGAGGAAGATTGTCGCGACCGACGGCGCGTAAGCGTAGGCGTTCGGCAGCCACAGATGCAGCGGGAACAACGCAAGCTTCAGGCTGATGCCGACGACGATGAAAGCGAGCGCGGCCAGCACCGACCGGGTGCTCTCGACGTCGCCAATGCGCTCGGCGATGAGACCGAGATTCAGCGTCCCGGTCTGCGTATAGAGAAGGCCGACGCCGATCACATAGAACGTCGCGCCAATCGTCCCCATGATCAAGTACTGGTACGCCGACAGCAGAGCGCGCCGGTCCTTGCCGAAGGCGATCAGCGCGTAGCTCGATAGCGACGAGATTTCGAGGAACACGAAGGCATTGAACGCGTCGCCGGTGATCGCGATGCCGAGGAGGCCGGCAAGGCACATCAGATACATGGTGTAGAACCATGCGGTGCGATCGCGCGGGATTTCTCCCCTGACGCTGCGTTCGGCGAGCGTCATGATCACGGCGCCGACCGACGACACCAGAAGGAGGAACAACGCGGACAGGAGATCGACGCGATATTCGATGCCGATGTCCCGTGCCCATCCGCCGATCTCGTAAGAGATCGGACCGCCATCGAGAACCAGGAACAAGAGCCGCGCGGCGATCACCGGACTCGCCCAGCTGACGCCAAAGGCGATCAGCCAGGCGATCGTCCGCTGACGAAACAGGGCGGCGAGGAGAGCCCCCAGGAGCGGCAGCACCACCTGGAGGATCGGCAGCTGATCGTCCATCAGTGCGGATCGTCCTGACTGAAGATCTCAGCTTCCTCGATCGTGCCGTAGGACTCGTGGATCCGGACCACGAGGGCGAGGCCGAGCGCCAGCGTGGCGACGCCGACGACGATGGCGGTCAGGATCAGAACGTGAGGCAACGGATTGGAATAGACCTCGACGCCCTCGTCGAGGATCGGCGGCGACCCGCCGAGAATCTTCCCCGCCGAAAGGTAAAGGAGATAGACCGAGGTCTGGAAGATGCCCAGGCCGACAAGCTTCTTGATCATGTTGCCGCGGGCGATGACGATGAACAGCCCTCCGATCATCAGGAAGATGGCGATCCACTGATTGTAGTGGGCGACGATGTCCTGCCAGCCGGTCATCCGCGGCTCCTGCCGGCGAAGACGTAGAACAGGGCGAGCATCGTCGCCGCGACGGTAATGCCGACGCCGGCCTCGACCAGAAAGATCCCCAACTCCTGACCGTGCACCTGATCATGGGCGAGGTGCGAGTAATCGAGGAAGCCCTCGCCGGTAAAGAAGCCGGCGATGCCGACGCCGACATAGATGAGGACGCCGAGCGGAATAAGCGTCTCGACAAAGACCAACGGCACAAGCCGCTCGGCGCGCTCGATGCCGTTGATCAGGGCGTAGAGTATTACCGCGGCAGCGACGACGACACCGGCCTGAAAGCCTCCACCCGGGCCGTAGTCGCCGTGGAATTGCACGTAGACGCCGAACACGATCACCCAGGGAAGGATGAATTTGGTGGCCACGCGAAGGATCAGATCGAGACGCATCGCTAGGCTTCTTCCTCCTCGCGTTTGGCGCCGCGCCGGCGGCGGAGCAGTATGAGAACGCCGATCCCGGCGGTGAAAATGACGGCCACCTCGCCCAGCGTGTCGAAGCCGCGGTAGCTGGCCAGCACGGCGGTGACGACATTGGGGATGCCGATCTCGCCTTCGGTGCGATCGAGATAGTTCGGCCCCTGTGCCTGCGGCGGCGTTCCCGCATCGCCGAAAGGCGGCAGATCGATCGTGCCGAAGACGAGAGCCGCGCCGGTGACACCGGCGACGAAGAGCGGCAAAAGGAGGTTGCGGCCGGGCCGGATCTCGCGCGATTTGGTGAGATGCAGCGTCGCCAGAAGCAGCACGGTCGACACGCCCGCGCCGACGGCGGCCTCCGTCATCGCAACGTCGACGGCATCCAGCACCACCATCACTGTCGCGATCAGGAACGAATAGATCGCCGTCATCACGACGACGCCGAAGAGGCGACGCGACAGGGCGACGCCGATCAGTGTCGCCGCGAGCAGCGTCAACAGAACCATGTTGGTGACGGCTTCTATGGTCCCTCCTCCCCGCGCCGCGCGGCCGCATCGTGATTGACTCCGGGCAGAAGCGGCTTCTCGCCCGCCTGCAAGGCCGCCCGGGCGATGGCGTGGGTCGCCACCGGGCCCATGAACCACAGGAACAGCAGGAGCAGAATCAGCTTGGCTGTGACCAGCGAGAATCCGGCGACGACCATCATCCCGACCAGGATCAGGCCCGCTCCGAAAGTGTCGCCGACCGACACCGCGTGGAGCCGGGTGAAGACGTCCGGCATGCGATTGATGCCGATCGCCGAGACGACGACGAAGAAGGCGCCGGATCCGATCAGCGCCCAGGCGAGGACGGTGCGGACAATGTCGAGTTCGCCGCTCACCGTGCTTCCTCCTCCTCCTCGTCAGGGTGACCGAGTGAGCCGTGACGCCAGAATTTCAGCACCGCGAAGGTGCCGACGGCGTTGAGCAGCGCGTACAGAATCGCAATGTCGAGAAAGTCCGGCCGGTCGATGAAGAAGCCGTAGAGCGCGACGAGGAGGATCACCGCCGTGGCGATGGCGTTGGACGCGACCAGGCGGTCGAAGGTGGTCGGTCCGCGGAGGGCACGGACGACCATCAACGTCAGGGCGACCAGCAGCGCGGCGATCCCGGCGAGGAACATCAGGGCCTCCCCTCGAAGCGCTCGACGCGGTTGTTCATTTCGCCGGACATCAGGTCCGACGCGCCGGCGTCGGTCAGGGCATGGACCACGAGTTCGCCGCGGCGGCGATCAACCTCGATGGTGATCGTTCCGGGCGTCAGCGTGATGGAGTTGGCGTAAGTGGCAATTCCGACCGCCGTCCGGGGGCCGCACGGGGCGCGCACCAGCCGGGGCGAGATCGGCAGCCGCGGGTTGAGGATAATGCGCGTGACGGCAAAGGAGGCGAGCGCGATCTCCTTCACCAGCCACGGCCAGTAGCCGAGCCCGCCCAGGATCCGGTCGATGGGCAGTCCCTCTTCGTCGCCATAGCCGAACCGCCGGCCGAGCCACGCCACGACCAAAGCGCTGATTGCGCCGGCGCCGACGAGCCAGGCCGTGTAGTGACCGGACAAGAGCAGCCAGAAGGCGAACAGCAGCAGGGCAAGCGCGACATACCGCATCGGCAATGCTCCGGTAACGGTGCCGCCCTATGCCGCGAATCGGCCCCCCGGCGGCGGTTCACACACTCTTGTTAAGCCGAGAGGCGTTTGAGGCCAAGCTTTGGGCGGTGCGACCTTGCGTTCCGCGTTGGTCCTAACCACCTCGCCTTGTACAATTGCCAGCGCTCGCCCTGCCACACCCGACTGGCCCCGATCAACCCAGCCCGGAGAAGCCGATGTCGTCACCCGCCCGCTCGAAGATCGTCAAGTCGGACGCCGAATGGCGGCGGATCCTCACCCCCGAGCAGTATCGCGTGGCGAGGCAGCAAGGGACGGAACGGGCGTTCACCGGCCCCTATTGGGACGAACACGCGGCCGGCCTTTACCGCTGCGTCTGCTGCGGCGAGCCGCTCTTCCGCTCGGAGACGAAATTCGATTCCGGAACGGGTTGGCCCAGCTTTGCAGCTCCGATCGACCGGAGCGCCGTCGAGGAGCTGGTCGACCGCTCGCACGGCATGTTGCGGACCGAGGTCCTGTGCGCGCGCTGCGACGCCCATCTCGGCCACGTCTTCGACGACGGGCCGGCGCCGACCGGCCTCCGCTACTGCATGAACGGAACGGCCCTCGACTTCGAACCCGACGCCGGCGGGCCGCAGGCGGCGTAGCGCGGTCAGGTCGCGGCCTCGAACAGCTCGGCGACGCGGTCCCAGTTGATCAGGCTGTCGACGAAAGCCTCAAGATATTTCGGCCGGGCGTTGCGATAGTCGATGTAATAGGAGTGTTCCCAGACATCGCAGCCGAGCAACGGGCGCCCGCCATGAACCAGCGGATTTTCGCCGTTCGGCGTCTTGGTGATCTCGAGCTTGCCGTTCCGGATCGCGAGCCAGCACCAGCCCGATCCGAACTGCGTCGTCCCCGCCTGGATGAAATCGGCGCGGAATTTGTCGTAGCCGCCGAGATCGCCATCGATCGCCTTCTGCAGCGCGCCGGGAATCTTCTTGCCGCCGCCGCCGGCCGTCATCCATTGCCAGAAATGGATGTGGTTGAAGTGCTGGCCGGCATTGTTGAAGAGTCCGGGATTGGATCCGAAGCTCTCGCGGACGACGTCCTCGAGCCCCTTCTTCTCGAGACCCGAGCCCTCCAGCAGCTTGTTGCCGTTGGTGACATAGGCCTGATGATGCTTGTCGTGATGGTACTCGAGCGTTTCCTTGGACATGTAAGGCTGCAGGGCCTCATAGTCGTAAGGGAGGGGGGGCAATTCAAAAGCCATGTCGCGCTCCTTTCAGAATGCTGATTATTTTGCCAGG
>CAYOBK010000189.1:0-9533 GCA_964402275.1 uncultured Bauldia sp. | reverse complement strand
ATAGTTGCGGAGGCCGCGATTGACCAGGAAGCGGTCGTCGACGAACGCGTGTATCGGCAGCAGCTCGACGGCGGTGATGCCGATCTTGAGAAGATGGTCGATCACGGCCGGGTGGGCGAGGGCATCGTACGTGCCGCGGATCGGTTGCGGAACGTCGGGGTGGAGCTGGGTCAACCCCTTGACGTGAGCCTCGTAGATAACGCCATCGCGCATCGGGCGGCGCGGTGGGCGATCCTCGCCCCAGAAATGCTCCGGCGACTCGACGACGCATTTCGGCATCATCGGCGCGCTGTCGCGTCGATCCGGCGTCTGGTCTCCTCGCTGCGTGCCGCTGCGATAGGCGAACAGGGCGTCATGCCATCTGAGCCGTCCGGCAAGCTGCCGCGCATAGGGATCGACCAGCAGCTTGTTCGGATTGAAGCGGTGGCCATGCTGCGGCTCGTAGGGTCCGTGGACGCGGTAACCGTAGAGCTGCCCCGGCCCGATCCCGGCGACATAGCCGTGCCACACCTGTTCGGTGCGGCGCGGAAGCGGCAGGCGCGCGATCTCGCGCCGGCCGCCGCTGTCGAACAGGCACAGCTCGACTTGCGTGGCATGGGCCGAGAACAGGGCAAAGTTCACGCCGCGGCCGTCATAGCCGGCGCCGAGGGGCTCCGGCGCCCCATCATCCAATCGCAGCATCAGCTCGGTCTGTGAGTTGCGCGCCATCAGGCTCGCTTGGGTTGGGTATTAGGCTAGGCCATAGCCTCGCGCCATCGCGGCGGCGAGCACCGGGATCAACAGGAATATGGCGCCTTCAAGCAGGATGAAGCGTTTGACGGTCCTCAGCTCTTCCGGCGGCGGTTGGAAGGAACGATCGGCACGGGCGGGTTGCGCCCAGCGGATGAACCGTATCGTCGGAACGATCGAAAGGAGACCGACGATCGCGAACGCCCCGATCTTGGCCCAGAACACCGGGTTCTCCAGGTAGTAGGCTTCCGGCTTTGCGCCGAGGAATACGCGCAGGAATCCGGTGACAAGGAGCAACCCCGCCGAAACGCCGAACCACCTGTCGAGCCGCGACAGGATGACGACGGCGGCAGCGCTCAACCCGCGGAACACCATGGCCAGCTCCGTAGCCAGCAAGGCCGCAATCGCAAACATCAGCAAATGATGTGCCGCCGCAAGGATGAGATCGGTGGTCATCGGGCCCCTCCGAGCGGCGGAGGGTGCGAGCGGCGCCCCCGGGATGTCAAGTCGGTTGCGCGACGATGCCCTAGGCTCCGGTATCCCGCCCGAAGAAATCCGACATCGGATCGGTGACCACCATGGTCTTGATCCGGTTCCATAGATGCGTGCGGAGCGCCACGAAATTCGGATCGCCGCGGACATTGTAGTTCCATCGTGGGCGCGGCAGGTTCACGTCGAGGATTTCGACGATGCGGCCGGGACGCGGTCCCATCAGCACCACCTTGTCGGCGAGCAGCACGGCCTCGTCGACGCTGTGCGTGACGAACACCACGATTCCCTTCTTCTCCGCCCAGATCCGCATCAGCTCGATCTGCATCAATTCACGGGTCTGGGCGTCGATGCTGGCGAACGGTTCGTCCATCAGGAGGATCGACGGATTGGTGACGAGCGCGCGGGCGAGGGCGACCCGCTGTTTCATTCCGCCCGACAATTCGTTGGGATAGGCCTTGGCAAAACTCGAAAGCCCGACAAGATCGAGATACCGGTCCGCGACCTGGCGGGCTTCCTGACGGCCGGTCCCGGTTATTTCGAGCGGAAAGGCGACGTTGTTGCGGACCGGCGCCCACGGGATCAGCCGGAACGACTGGAACACGAAGCCCATTTCCGGACCGGGCTCGGGCCTTCGCCCGTCGACCAGCAACCGGCCGCGATCGGGCTTGATCAGCCCGTTCATCATTCGCAGAAGCGTTGTCTTGCCGCAGCCGGACGGGCCGACCAGCGAGATGAAAGTATTGTCGGCGATTTCGAGAGAGATGTCCTTCAGCGCCTCGACGATCTCGGTCGATTGCGGACGCTGGAAGGTCTTGCTGACCTTCTGGATGGAGATCTTGGCGGCGGCGGCCTTTGCCGCCACCGCCATATCTTGTGCCGCCGCAACTATCGTCAAGGTTCTCTCTCTGCCTGCCTTCCGCGGTCTCTTGCGACGGTCCTAGCCGATGCTACATGCCGCACATGCCGCCGCCGACATTGGCTTCGGCGCCGGCTGCGTCCGCTCCGCCGATGTCGGCGGTGTCGTCGACGCCGAGCTCGGCAAGGACGTTGCAGATCGGCGTTCCGTCGACCCAGGCGGCGAGATCAGGCGGCGTCAGCCCGACGAAATCCTCGCCGGCGAAGATTTGTTCGACCGCGAAGTTGAGCTGATCGGCGTTGAGACCGCCATTGACGCTCCAGGCGCCGACGAAGGTCCCGGCGAGTGTCGTGAGCACCTCGGCTGTCTGGTCGGGGCGGGCCGCCAGCATCGCATCGACCCAGGCCTGCGGGTTCGAGTTGAAGTCACGCGAAAGCCTGATGAGGGCACGGAGCACCGCCTCGACCTCGTCGCCACGGTTGGCAAGCGTTTCGGCGGTGACGATGTTGACCTTGTTCACCACCGGGGCCGCGTCGCCGTACTCGGCTACCGGCACCAGAATGTGGAGCCCGGTATGGACGGGCATGCTCAGCCAGACGCCGATCGACATCGTCGTGCAGTCGATCTGGCCGGCAGCCAGCGCTTCGCCGCGCGCGGCCGGGGCGCCGATCCCGACGAACTCGACGGAAGCGGGATCAAGGCCGTTGCTGTTCATCACCATGCTGCTGAGCGTGTAGTCGAGGCTGCCGACGCGGGCGACACCGAAGCTCCGCCCGGCCATTTCCGCCACCGTCGTCACATCCTCCTTGCAGGCAATGAGGAACGGCAGGAACTTGTCCGGCGACGCCACGGCGCGCAGATCGAGAATGTTGTTGGCCACGAGCAGCAACGCGGCGCCGAGCTCGACATTCGCCATCTCGCCTTCGCCGGCTTGGATCGCGGCAACGGCGAGCGGCGTGTCGGTCACTTGAATCAGTTCGACGTTGACGCCTTCCGCATCGAAATAGCCCAAGTCTTGGGCGAGGATCATCACCGAATTGGGCACCAGCGGCGCCTCCAGTTCGGTAATGATGAGACGGAAGGCCTGCTGGGCGTTCGCGCCGGGCGCGGACGCCATCACCGCCGCGCCGAGTGCGAGGGCAGCGGCGACCCCCCGGACGTTTCTTGTGGTAGTCATGGAACAATATCCTTTAGTTGTCGCGGCGGAGGCCGCAACGGGTTAAACGATTGCTCCATGTGCCTGAGCAGCGCCTATGGCGCGCCCTCTTTGGGCATATTTAGCCACAATTCGCCGGCAAATGAAAACCTGATCGCCTTATGGCCGCATCAATTGCCGTTGTACCGCCAACGCTCGGCGCGCGACTCAAGGATGCGGAGCAGAGACGTTACAACCACACCGATTAGCGACAGACAGAGGACGACGACGACGTAATTGTCCATTCGGAACGTGGCCCGATAGACCTGCAGCAGGCCGCCGAGTCCCGTCGTAGCCGTGTAAAGCTCTGCGACGACTGTGTTAATCAGGCCGATCGTGGCACCGATCCGCAGCCCGACCACGATGAAAGGAAGGGCGCCCGGGAGTAGAATGCGGATGAATATCTTGCTGCGCGAGGCGCCTGCGGATCGCGCCATCTCGACGAGCTCGCCGTCGCTGTGCCGGACGCCTGCATAGGTGTTAACCATGATCGGCATCACCGCGCCGAGGAAGATGACGAACGTCTTCGCCTCGTAGCCGAGTCCCAGGAACAGGATGATCAGCGGAATGAACGCGACCCGCGGCGTAGCCATCAGCGCGTTCATGAAGACTTCCATCGTCCGGCCGAGAATGCGGAAGCCGCCGAGGATGAGGCCGATGGGTATTCCGACAAGGATGCCGAAAAAGAAACCGGAGATGTAGACCCTGAGGCTGTCGAAGAACCCGACGCGAAGTTGATTCCGGTCGTCTCCGAACATGTCGATTGCCGCCGCGAGAGTCCGCGCGGGGTCGGGGAAGATATTCGGCCCGGCTCGCGCCGACGCCTCCCACCAGATGAGGATCAGAACGATCACGGCCAGGATGCGAAAGAACGTGATCCGGTAGGAGATGAACCACTCGGGCGGGTCGCTGGACAACGGCGTCATCCGCCACAAGCCGATCAGCACCAGCATGATGCCCGGCCAAAGGCTCACGAAATGGTAGTAGAGAGGGAACCGGATCTCCGTTTCCTCGACCAGCGACTCGCAAAACGCGCCACGGAACAGCAAGCATCGGGATGCGTCGGCAAGGGCGACCCCGTTCGCGCCGGCGATCTGGCCATAGGATATCGCCCACCAGATTGCGGCGAGAACGATGAGTCCCGTTCCGACGAGGATAGGCCTGTTGGGACGCCATCGCGTCCGGCCGGCCTCCGGTTCCTCGGCGGCGAGTTCTCCGCTGCTGGGTTGGACCTGTGTCTGCGCCATGGGCCTGAAACCTACCATCTGCACTGCGAAAACGACCGATCGACACCCAGCGTGTCAAGGTTGTTGACCGGATGGACAAATCCCGCAAGCGGCGCGATCTCCACCACGGCATTGTTGGTCGCCAACAGAACGGGCTGGCGAAGCTGGTGATCCCACGGCCGTACGCTGAGCGGGCTGGCCTTTGCGCCGTCAAGGTTCATCGCGCTGCTCAGAAAGAACGCCAGCACGTCATCATAGTCGGTCGAGCCTGCCCGCAATACCGCCTGCACGACTCCGCGCACGCTCACCCATGCAGCCCAGTCATACGGCCCCATCCGGCGGTCCGCCAGATACTCGAACCGCCCGTTGAGCTGCGGTGCTCCGGCGCGCTCCCATGACCAGTGCCAGGCGGTCGCGACCATCCCCGCCGAGCCGATGATAGGTCGCGGCTCGTTCGTCCGGAACGGTACCGTGCGTGCGAACTCTCCGATCGAGTCGGCGACGAATACGACGTCATAGTCGACACTCGCCGTCAGCAGGGCGACGTTGCCGATTACCGGATTGCGAGGATCGTCTGTCTGGATGATGTCGCGAACATCGACGATTTGCGCTCCCACGCCTTGCGCCGATTCAAGCAACGCATCCACCAGGGCGCGATCCTGTTCCGTCGGACCGCGGAGGACGAGGATATCTTTCCAGCGCCTTGCCAGCAGGAACTGGGCGTAGGCGTCGGTCAGCATGCGATAGCTTGGGATGACGTGGACGATGTTTCCGCGGCACGACGCGCCGCGCAGGGAGTCATCCTCCGCCGAAGTGTTGAAGATGGTGATCGGCAGCTCCGCGACGGCGTCCGCCAGCTGCAGGAGAGCCGATGCGGGAAGATCGGCCACCACGAAGTGAACGCCGCGCTCAACCCAGCCGGCGATCGCTGCCGCCAGGACGCCCGGATCGTCGCTTCGCGCGACCTGCAGCGAAAACCCGACGCCGATTTCCGCGCCGATGAGTTCCGAATCGATGATCGCCACATCCGCCCCGATGATCGCTCGGCCAGGAGGCGCGACGGGGATTTGGTAGTAGACCGCTCGCGGATTTTGCCTCGGATCGTTTTCGAGGTGCACATAGCCGATGGGAAACGGCACCAACGCCCCGCCATCCTGCGCCATGGCCGGCGCCAGCGCCGCCATCCCGAGCGCCACTGCCAGGATCGCCCGGAACGGGCGTCTAGTTGTCGACGACGACACTGTGGGGACTGCGTCCGGTCGCGATTGAGAGAACATTGCGTCTGGTGGCCATGTCGATGACGGAGACATCGTCGCTATTGCCGTTGGCGACATATAGTCTTTCCCCGTCCGGGCTCAAACCGAGGCCCCAGGCGCGATCGCCGACCAGCACGTAGCTGGTGACCCTTCGGGTTGCCCTGTCGACGAACGCGATGTGGTTGGCGTTGCCGAGGGCAACGATCACCGACTGTCCGTCGGCGGTGATGCCGATTCCGACCGGCGAGACCTCTTCGGGCCGGAAGCCGGGAGGCGCGAAGCCGATTTGCTGCACGACCGAGTTGCTGGCGCGATCGATGATGGAGACTTTGCCCGACAATTCGTCCGTGACCCAGAGTTCCCTTCCGTCCGGCGTGGCGACGATCCTCCGCGGCCGCGTGCCGACAATGATGTTTCGCGAGATCGACCCTGTCGCCAGATTGATGACGTGAACCATGTCGGAGATCTCCGACGCAACGTACAGGAACCTCCCGTCATCGCTGAGGACCAGCCCCTCCGGCTCCGCCCCGGTGCTCACCTCGAACGACACGGCCGCGGTGGCGACGTCGATGACCTGAACGACACCTGTGTACTCGATCGACACGTAGAGTGTCGCGCCGTCCCTGCTGAGCACCAGCATCTCCGGACTTTGGCCGGTCGGGATATGGCGCACCACCTCAAGCCGCGCGACGTCGATGACGTCGATGACATTGTCGTCCCCGCAAGTAACATAGATGAGCCGATGCGCCGGATCGAACTGCATGTCGCGCGGTCGCCGCGACGTTGGGATCGTCACCACAGCCTCCATGGATCGCGGGTCGATGACGATCACGCTGTCGGATTTTTCGTTGCTGACGAAGACGTAACCGGTTCCGGCCGCGCCTGCCGGCCGGGCGTCCGCGAAGCCGATCGCCGTGATTGCGAAAAGGAGCAACGGCAACGGCGATCCCCCGCCGACGCCGCTCGCTCCGCGTCGCTTGCCGCCCCAAGACAAAGGTCGTCGATCGGACATCGGACAACCGAATTGGCGCGCTTCAGGCGGGCGTCGCCGCCCGGCATTGTCGTCGCCGTGGTTAAGTTGTAAGCGAGTCTCATATTTGGCGCCAAACGGGCAGTCAATCAAATGCCGCGCGCCTGGCTGGGAGTATCGGACAAGGAATGGTGCGGATCGACCGCGGAACAGCTAGGTTATCGCGCCGTGGGCCGCCTGCACCGCGGCCGGCAACAATCGCGTGACCTCGGGGCTGATGAGCCGCTCGGGTGAAATCCTTCGCCTTCAGGGTGTAGACAAGACGATCGGCCGGCTGAAGGCCCTGAACGGGTTCGATCTTGCCATCGCCGCCGGGGAGTTTGTCGCGCTCGTCGGTCCGCCTGGTTCGGGCAAGACCGCTGTTCTGCGCCTCGCGGCGGGGCTGGATAAACCCGATCAAGGCAGCGTCATGCTGGCCGAGGGCAGTCGGAAGCGCTCGGCCCGGTTCAAAATCGGAGCCGCTTTTCCCGACGTGGCAATGGATCCGGAGCGATCCGTCATTGCCAATTTTCGTTACGGCGCGAACCTCTATGGCCTCGGCGGTTCCAAGGCGGCCGATCGCATCGGGGCGTTGCTCGAGTGGTTTGACCTCCAGGATCGGCGACGCGACCTTGTCCGCTCGCTCGGCGACGGCGATCGTCGCCGCGCCGAGATCGCAAGAGCGGCCCTTCACCGGCCGGATCTGCTTCTGCTGGGCGAGGTGACCGAGGGCCTCGCCGCGAGCGACGCATCGGCGCTGCGGGAGACGGTGGCAAAACTCGCCGCGGAGGAGGGAATGGCCGTCCTTTGGGCGACCACCCGCTTCGAGGAAGCCGAACACGCCGACCGGGTGGTCGTCCTTCGGCGCGGCACGGCGGTGTTTAAGGGGACGCCGGCGGAACTCCGGTCGCGGCAGAAAGGAAAGGGCATCGCCGCCGCCATCGCCGCGCTCGTCGGCGATTCCGTCCCGACGACGGCCTGACGGCGGCGTATTAACGCTCGGCCGGTTCCTCCGGCGCTTCGATCATTCGCGCCTCGACCTTGTCGATCCGCAGTGCGTCGAGGTCGACGACCTCGAACCGCCACCGGTTCCACATGAAGGATTCGCCGGTTTGCGGGATGTGGCCGAGCTGGTGCAGCACGAAACCGGCGAGGGTCTGGAAGTCCTCGTCTGCATTCATGCCCGACACCGACAGGATCCGCTCCGCGTCGTCGATCGGAAGCCGGCCGGAGAGGAGCCAGGCGCCGTCGTCGCGCTGAACCGCATCCGGTTCCTCGTCGCTCTCATGTTCCTCCGGCAGGTCGCCGGCGATCGCCGTCAAGATGTCGGCGGTGGTGGTGATACCTTCGAACGATCCGTGCTCGTCGAGGACGATCGCCATGTGGATGGCGGAACTCTTGAAGCGTTCCAGCAAGCGGAGGATCGGCATGTGCTCGTCGATGAAGAGCGGCTCCCGGAGCGCGGCCTCGACATCGAGTCGGCCGGTACGGCTGAGTTGCGCCAGAAGATCCTTCACATGCACGACGCCGACGACTTCGTCGACCTCGCTTCGGCTTGCCGGGAAGCGGGAATGCCCGCTCTCCAGCAATTCTTTCATGATCGCTTCCGGTTCGTCGTCAACGTCGATCCACACGACATCGGGCCGGGGCACCATGATCGACCGCACCGAGCGATCCGCAACGCGAATTACGCTTTCGATCATCGCGCGCTCGGCCTCGTGGAACACCCCGGATTCGGCGCCCTCGGCGAGCAACGCCTTTACCTCCTCGTCGGTGACCGTGCTCGGCGGCATCCGCTGGACCCGGAACAGGCGCAACAGGCCCTCGGTGGAGATCCTCAGGAACCAGACAATCGGCGCTCCTATCCGTGCCAGCACCGTCATCGTCGGCGCGACGAAGCACGCAATGCGCTCTGCGTGGGCGAGCGCCAGGCGCTTGGGCGCCAATTCGCCCACGATCAGCGAGAAATAGGTGACGACGACGACCACCACCGCGATCGCCAGCTCCTCGGCCGATCCGGCGATGGCGGGGGTTTCTGCCAGGAGGTCCGCCAACGGCTCCGACACGGTGGTGCCGCTGAAGGCGCCGGCGAAGATCCCGACCAGCGTGATTCCGACCTGGACGGTCGAAAGGAACCCGGTCGGATCGTCAACGAGGCGTATCGCCTTTGCAGCCCCGCGGACGCGCTGCTCGGCAAGGCTCTGGAGCCTGCTTCGGCGCGAGGAGACGATAGCCAGTTCCGACATCGCGAAGAAGCCATTGAGGAGGAACAGGAGCCCCAGAACGGCGAAGGGCCAGATGTCCATTACGCCTCAGATATTGTGGATGGCGGTGCCTCGTTGACATTCGGGCCGGAGGGCCGGCCGTGCGCCGCCGCGGAGACTGTTTCCATTTCCGATCTACCGGGATCGACGCCACTCAAGTATATGTATCGGGGAGCAACGCCAAGGAAAACGGCGAATGGAGAACCCACGAGAGCCGTCCGGTCTATCGGGAGGCGTGGCGCGCTTCGCCTGCGCTGCCCTTCTGTCCGTCGGACTGGTCACAACCGCGCACGCACAAGACGATAATGCCGCTACGTTTCCAATTGGTTACGTGCCCGCGGACAAGGTCGCGGCCGACGCGCTTCCGCCGCTGGCTCCCGGCCGGATACTCGGCGGTGACATCGCCGCCGAAGGTGCCTGGCCGTGGCAGGTGGGGTTGATCAATCCGAACGAGGACTCGCTTTTTTATGGACAATTTTGCGGCGGCAGCGTGATCGCGGGTGTCT
>CAYOBK010000188.1:0-10255 GCA_964402275.1 uncultured Bauldia sp. | reverse complement strand
GGTCGAGCTCCATGCTGATGAGATGAGCGATGATCTCGGTGTCGGTATCGCTGTCGAGCTTCCGGCCGGCTGCCTCGACGACCTTCTTGAGCTCGCGGAAATTCTCGATGATACCGTTGTGCACCAGCGCCACGCGGTCCGTCGCGTGCGGATGGGCATTGCCCTCGGTCGCGGCGCCGTGGGTCGCCCAGCGGGTGTGGCCGATACCGGCATTGCCGGCGAGCGGATGCGCGGCGAGGCGCTCCGCGAGCCGCGCGAGCTTTCCCTCGGTCCGGCGACGCTCCAGGTGACCGCCGTTCAGCGTCGCGATCCCGGCGGAGTCGTAGCCGCGATATTCGAGGCGCTTCAGGGCCTCGAGGAGCCGCGGGGCGACTTCCGATCGTCCGAGGATGCCGACGATGCCGCACATGTCCTACGTCTCCCCCAATCCGCTACACCCGCGGGGCGGCGACTGAGCCGATCGCTTTGACGGAACCAAGGCGGTTCGAAGGTATTGTTGCGGCGACATTTATTGGCGCGAGCGAAACTTCTTGACCCAGCCGGGCTTGTTGACCTGGAGGCCGCGCGCGATCGCAAGCGCGCCGGCCTCGACGTCCTCGGTGATGACGCTGCCCGACGCTATATAGGCGTCGTCGCCGATCGTCACCGGCGCGACCAGCGCGGTGTTCGATCCGATGAAACTGCCGGCGCCGATCTCGGTCCGGTATTTGGCAAGGCCGTCATAGTTGCAGGTGATCGTGCCGGCGCCGATATTCGCCGCCGCTCCGACCGACGCGTCGCCGATATAGCTCAGATGGTTGATCTTGGCGCCGGAGCCGACATTGGCGTTTTTGATCTCGCAAAAATTCCCGATCTTGGCGCCGTCGCCGATCACCGTACCCGGGCGGATCCGCGCGAACGGTCCGACGATTGCGCCCCGGCCGATGCGCGCGCCTTCGATATATGAGAACGCGTTGATCCGCGCCCCGTCCTCGACGAACGTGCCCGGCCCGAAGACAACGCTCGGCTCGATCACGACGTCGCGCCCCACCATCGTGTCATGGGCGAAATGCACCGTCTCCGGCGCGATCAACGTCGCGCCGGCGGCCATCGTCGCATGCCGCTGTCGCTCCTGCCAGACCCGCTCGACGGCGGCGAGTTCGGCGCGGGTGTTGACGCCCAGAACCTCTTTCTCGTCGGCTTCCACTACGGTCACCTGCAGGCCGTCGCCATTGGCGATCTCGACGGCGTCGGTGAGGTAGAATTCGCCCTTGGCATTGTCAGGCCTGATGCGATCCAGTTGCGACAGCATCGCGCCGCCACTGAAAGCCATAGCGCCGCCATTGCAGAGCATGCTCGCCCTCTCGTCGGCACTCGCATCCTTCTCCTCGCGGATCGCCTTCAGCGCACCGTTGTCGACGACGAGGCGCCCATAGCCGGAAGGATCGGAGGCCCGGAAGCCGAGCACCGCCACTACCGCGCCGCCGGCGAGCGCCTCCCGCATGCGGCCGAGCGTCTCCGCGGTGATCAGAGGAGTATCCCCGTAAAGGACGAGAACGTCGTCGGCGGGCTCCTCCAGCGCTCCTCGCGCGGCGAGCACGGCGTGGGCGGTGCCGCGCCGTTCCGACTGGACGAAGGTCTCGATCTTCGCAGCGAAGCCCGCAACCAGCCGAGTCACGTCGGCGGCGTTCGGCGGCACCACGACGGCGATGCGGCCGGCGCCCGCTGCCGACGCCGCTTTGATCACGTGGCCGAGCATCGGCAGGCCGGCGACCTTGTGCATCACCTTGGCCACGGACGAGTTCATCCGCGTCCCCTCGCCGGCGGCAAGGATGACGACCTGGCATGAGCGCGCGGTCATGGACGGCTCCGGGGGGAATCGGTCATTTCAGCCGGTTTGCACCGGGTCTTGGCCGGGATCAAGGCACGTTCCGCGTCAAGGTAACCGCTAGAGCACAGTTCCCTCGGCAAGCCCCGGGAAGGTCTCCAGGATCCAGAGGGAGAGCGCCGTGATCTGGCCGAAGATGAACAGGAGGCCGGTGATCACCAGGAACCCGCCCATCACCTTCTCGACCTTGCCCATGTGCCGCCGGAAACGCTTCATCAGCGCCATGAACGGGCCGGCAAAGGCGGCGGCGATGAGGAACGGGATGGCGATGCCCGCCGAGTAGACGCCAAGGAGAACCGCGCCCTCGCCCACGGTCTCCTCCGTTCCGGCGAGCGCCAGCATGGTGCCGAGCAGCGGGCCGATGCACGGCGTCCAGCCGAAGGCGAATGCCATGCCGATGAGCGCGGCGGTGAAGACGCCGGTCGGCTTCCGCCGGACCTGGAACCGGGCCTCGCGGTCGAGAAAGCCGATGCGGAACACGCCGAGGAAATGCAGCCCCATGGCAATGATCACCACGCCGGCGATCATCGGCAGCGCCGGCTGGCCGAAGATCTGGAACGACTGGTTGAGCTGCTGGATGCCCTGGCCGATCGCCGAGGCGCTGGCGCCAAGGGCGACGAACACCACCGAAAAGCCGAGCACGAAGGCGATGGCGGAGAGCATCACCCGGCGGAACACCACGGGCGATTTCATGTCATCGGTGAGGTCGTCGAGCGTAACGCCGGCGATGAAGGTGAGGTAGGGCGGCACCAGCGGCAGGACGCATGGCGAGATGAAGGAAATGAGCCCGGCCCAAAAGGCCGCCCCGAGTTCGATTCCACCCATGCGAAACGACTAGCCGATATCGGTTGACGGAACGTAGAGGCCGGCGCCGTTATAGGCGGTGAAGGCGCCGTCCCGCCTCACCTTTCCTTGAGCCCTTCATGGGGCCCGGCCAACGCTAGCCTGCGCCCCGTTCGCGGCGGAGCTTCGCCCAATAGTCGAGGCGTTTGCGGATCTCGCGCTCGAACCCGCGGTCGGGCGGATCGTAGTAGACCTGACGTCCGATCTCCTCCGGGAAGTAGTCCTGTCCGGAGAAGGCGTCCCGGGCGTCGTGATCGTAATCGTAGCCGGCGCCATAGCCTTCCGTCCGCATCAGCCGGGTCGGCGCGTTGAGGATGTGTTTCGGCGGCAGCAGCGAGCCGCTCTCGCCCGCGCTCCGCGTTGCCGCGCCGAACGCCTTGTAGACGGCATTCGATTTCGGCGCGGTCGCCAGATAGACCGTTGCCTCAGCCAACGCGAGTTCGCCTTCGGGGCTACCGAGGAAGTCGTAGGCATCCTTGGCGGCGTTGGCGATCACCAGCGCCTGCGGATCGGCGAGGCCGATATCCTCGATCGCCATCCGCACCAGCCTTCGGCCGAGATAGAGCGGGTTCTCTCCGGCGATCAGCATGCGAGCGAGATAGTAAAGCGCCGCGTCGGGATCGGAGCCGCGCACCGATTTGTGCAGGGCGGAGATCAGATTGTAGTGGCCGTCCTGGCTCTTGTCGTAGATCGGCGCCCGTTTCTGCACGACTTCGAGCAGCCCGGCCTCGTCCAGCGTCTCGCCCGGTCGGGCGGCCCGCCAGACTTCCTCGGCCAGGGTCAGCAGCGCCCGCCCGTCGCGATCGGCGAGCTGAACCAGGAGCAATTTGGCCTCGCCGGTGAGCGGCAGCGGCTTCTCCTCCATCGCCTCGGCGCGCGCGAGAAGGCGCTCCAGCGCCTCCTGGTCGAGGGGGTGGAACACCAGCACCCGCGCCCGCGAGAGGAGCGCTGCGTTCAATTCGAAGGAGGGGTTCTCCGTGGTCGCGCCGACGAGGCACACCGTGCCGTCCTCCATCACCGGCAGGAAGGAATCCTGCTGCGCCCGGTTGAAGCGGTGGATTTCGTCGACGAAGAGGAGGCTGCCCTGGCCGTGCTCGCGGCGGACCCGCGCCGCCGCGAACGCCTTCTTGAGGTCGGCGACGCCTGAGAACACGGCCGAGAGCTGCTCGAAATGGAGGTCGGTCTCGTTGGCGAGGAGGCGCGCCACGGTCGTTTTGCCAGTACCCGGCGGGCCCCAGAAGATCAGCGAGCCGAGCGAGCCCGAAGCGAGGATGCGCGACAGCGCCCCTTCCGGCCCGACGAGATGCGGCTGGCCGAGGACGTCCGCGAGCTTCTTCGGACGCAGCCGGTCGGCCAGCGGCCGCGGCGGTCCGGGCTCGTCCATGTTTGCCGCTTCGAACAGCGTCGCCATTGGTCTGCTCCGCCGGGCGCCGGCGTCGGACTCCGTCGGCGTCCCTCAATGCAAAAATGGGCGGCCCGCGCCGCCCATCCAAAAGACGCTCCGCCGGCGGCGTCGCTACGCGGCCTCGCCGGCCTCCTCGCCACCTGTTTCCGCCTCGTGCCTGGCCCGGTCTTCCGCCCCCTTGGCCTCGCGATCCCGCTCGACCAATTCGATCACCGCCATCGGCGCGCTGTCGCCAAAGCGGAATCCGGCCTTCAGTACCCTTGTGTAGCCGCCGGCGCGGTTGCCGTAGCGCGGCCCGAGTGTCTCGAACAGCTTCTTGACGGCGTCCTCGTCGCGGATGCGGGCGATAGCCAGACGGCGCGCATGAAGGTCGCCGCGCTTGCCGAGCGTCACCAGCCGGTCGACATAGGGCTTCAGTTCCTTGGCCTTAGGCAACGTTGTCACGATCTGCTCGTGCCGGATAAGCGAGGCCGCCATGTTGGCGAACATCGCCTTCCGGTGGCTCGACTCCCGGTTCAGTTTCCGGCCGGATTTGCCGTGACGCATTGCCTGCTCCAAGGCTGGCCCGCCGCAGCGGGCCGGCTCTCAATAGTGGTCTTCGTAGCGCTTGGCCAGATCTTCGATGTTCTCCGGCGGCCAGTTGGGAACCTCCATGCCGAGATGGAGGCCCATCTGCGCCAGGACTTCCTTGATCTCGTTGAGCGACTTCCGCCCGAAATTCGGCGTCCTCAGCATCTCGGTTTCGGTCTTCTGGATGAGGTCGCCGATATAGACCATGTTGTCGTTCGTCAGGCAGTTGGCCGAACGGACCGACAATTCGAGTTCGTCGACCTTCTTCAGGAGCGCCGGATTGAAGGCGAGTTCCGGAATTTCCTCGGCGACGACTTCCTTCTCCGGCTCCTCGAAGGTGATGAAGATCGACAATTGGTCCTGGAGGATCCGCGCCGCATAGGCAATCGCGTCCTCCGGCTTGATCGAGCCGTCGGTTTCGACCGTCAGCGTCAGCTTGTCGTAATCGAGCACCTGGCCTTCGCGGGTGTTCTCGACCTTGTAGGAAACCTTCCGGATCGGCGAGAACAGGCTGTCGATCGGGATCAGGCCGATCGGCGCATCCTCCGGCCGGTTGAGGTCGGCAGGCACATAGCCCTTGCCGGAATCGACGGTGAACTCCATCCGGATCTCGGCGTCCTCGTCGAGCGTGCACAGCACCAGTTCGGGGTTGAGAATCTGGATGTCGCCGACCGTCTGGATATCGCCGGCGGTGACGACGCCGGGCCCTTGCTTGCGCACGACCATGCGCTTCGGCCCGTCGCCTTCCATTTTGATGGCGATTTCCTTGATGTTGAGGACGATGTCGGTCACGTCCTCGCGGACGCCGGCGATCGACGAGAATTCATGGAGCACGCCGTCGATCTGCGCCGACGTAACCGCGGCGCCTTGCAGCGACGACAGCAACACGCGGCGAATGGCATTGCCGAGGGTTTGGCCGAAACCGCGCTCCAGCGGCTCGGCGACCATGGTCGCAAAGCGCTTCGGATCTGTCCCCGGCGTGATTTCCAGGGAATTGGGTTTGATCAGTTCTTGCCAGTTTCTGCGGATCACCGTTCGTGAGTCCTTTCGCTCATAGTCCCTCGCGTACGAACCGGAGGGCTGCGACGACCGAGTCTCTGTAGGCTGCATTCTCTTGCCTCTCAGACGCGCCGCCGCTTGCGCGGCCGGCATCCATTGTGCGGGATCGGCGTCACGTCCCGGATGGACGTGATCATGAAACCGGCCGCCTGCAGCGCACGCAGCGCCGATTCACGACCTGACCCGGGACCGGACACTTCGACCTCGAGGGTCCTCATGCCGTGCTCGCTGGCCTTGCGTGCCGCGTCCTCCGCGGCCATCTGCGCCGCATAGGGAGTCGACTTCCGCGACCCCTTGAACCCCATCGTCCCCGCCGAGGACCAGGAAATCGCGTTGCCCTGGGCGTCGGTGATGGTGATCATGGTGTTGTTGAACGTCGAATTCACATGCGCAACGCCGGTAGCGATGTTCTTTTTCTCGCGGCGCCGAACGCGAGTAGTTTCCTTGGCCATTCTTGAGTTCCTGTCCCTGATATCAGCGCCGCCGTGGTTCCAGCGGCTCCACCAGATAAGTGAGTGGCGATTGGCGAGTAGTCGGTGGTGCCATCGCCCACCAACTCACCATCCACTACTCCCCACTCACCGATTTCATTTCTTCTTTCCGGCTATCGGCTTCGCCGGGCCTTTGCGGGTCCGCGCGTTGGTATGGGTCCGCTGGCCCCGGACCGGCAGCCCGCGGCGATGCCGGAGCCCACGATAGCAGCCGAGGTCCATCAGCCGCTTGACGTTCATCGCGACGTCCCGGCGAAGATCGCCCTCGACCATGTAGTCGCGGTCGATGATCTCGCGAATCTGCATCACCTCGGCGTCCGACAGTTGGTTGACACGCCGTTCCGGCGGCACGTTGACCTTCCTGGTGATTTCCTGCGCCTTGGTCCGCCCGATGCCGTGGATGTATTGGAGGGCGATCACGACGCGTTTGTTGGTCGGAATATTGACGCCAGCGATGCGAGCCACTCGGTAGGTCTCCCGGAGGCCGGCCGTCCGCCGCCCCAACGCACTAAACCGGCGTCCGTCAAAGGCGACGGCGCCGATCAATCCGATTGCCAGAATGTGGGGTGTAGATAGCGACGCCACCGGCCGCCGTCAACCGGCGCCGGGCCGTCACCCACGATTCTGTGTTTCCCCAATTGCTTCAAGGATTTGCTGCCACACCTCGCCGATGGTCTGCATACCGTCGACGCGCCTCAGCAGCCCCTTTGTCTCGTAGAAGGCCGACACAGGCGCCGTCTGCTCGCGATAGACCTTGAGACGGCGCTTGACCGTGGCCGGGTTGTCGTCAGCCCGTGCGGCCGCCCCGGTCTCCCGTGCCCTTCCCTCGATCCGGGCGAGAAGCGCCGCCTCGTCGACCGCGAGCTCAACGACGGCGTCGAGCGACAGGTCCTGCTCGTTCAACAGCGCGTCCAGCCCCTCGGCCTGTCCGATCGTCCGCGGAAAGCCGTCGAGGATGAACCCGTTGGTGCAGTCCGGTTCGGCGATCCGGTCGGCGATGACGCCGATCACCACGTCGTCCGGGACGAGGTCGCCCCGCGCCATGATCTCGGCGGCGCGAAGGCCGACCGGCGTCTTCGCGGCTACCGCCGCCCGCAACATGTCGCCGGTGGACAGGTGCGCGATGCCGAGATGCGCCGTGAGTCTTGCCGCCTGCGTCCCCTTCCCTGACCCCGGCGGGCCAAGGAGCATCATTCTCATCGCCTGCGGCCCCGGAGCTTCGCCTTCTTGACCAGCCCTTCATATTGATGGGCCAGGAGGTGCCCCTGGATCTGCGAGATCGTGTCGAGCGTCACGCTGACGACGATCAGGAGCGACGTGCCGCCGAGATAGAACGGAATGCCAGTCCCGGAAATGATGAACTCGGGGATCAGGCAGACGATCACCAGATAGAGCGCGCCGACGACCGTGATCCGGGTGAGCACAAAGTCGATGTAGTCGGCCGTGCGCTGCCCGGGCCTGATGCCCGGAATGAAGCCGCCGTGGCGCTTGAGGTTGTCGGCGGTATCCGACGGGTTGAACACGATCGCCGTGTAGAAGAAGGCGAAGAACGCGATCAGCACCGCGTACAACACCATGTAGAGCGGCTGACCGTGGCCGAGCACGGCCGTCAGCGTCGACATCCAGCCGGGGCTCTCCGTCGACGTGAAGCCGGCGACCGTCGCCGGCAACAGCAGCAGCGCCGAGGCGAAGATCGGCGGGATGACGCCCGACGTGTTGAGTTTCAGCGGCAGATGCGAGGACTCGCCCTGGAACATCCGGTTGCCGACCTGGCGTTTCGGATACTGGATCAGAAGCCGTCTCTGCGCCCGCTCGACAAAAACGATGAACGCGATCACGGCGATGGCGAGGACGCCGATGCCGAGGATCATCGTGGTCGAGATCGCGCCCTGCCGGCCGAGTTCCAGCGTACCGGCGATCGCCGACGGGAATCCGGCGACGATGCCGGCAAAGATGATGAGCGAGATGCCGTTGCCGACGCCGCGGGCCGTAATCTGTTCGCCAAGCCACATCAGGAAGATGGTGCCGCCGGTGAGCGTGATCACCGTCGAGAAACGGAAAAACCAGCCCGGGTCGGTGACGATATTCTGTCCGCTTTCAAGCCCCGTCGCGATCGCGAAGGCCTGAAGCGCGGCGAGGATGACCGTGCCGTAGCGTGTGTATTGGTTGATGATCTTGCGGCCCTGCTCGCCTTCCTTCTTGATCGCCTCGAGGCGCGGGATGAGCGAACTCGCCAGTTGCATCACGATCGACGCCGAAATGTACGGCATGATCCCGAGCGCCAGGATCGCCATCCGCTCGACGGCGCCGCCGGCAAACATGTTGAACAGGCCGAGGACGCCCCCCGCCGCACTGTTGAAGGCCTGGGCGAACGCGTCCGGATTGATGCCCGGCATCGGGATATACGTGCCGAGCCGATAGAGTATGAGCGCGCCGAGGGTAAACCAGATGCGCTTCTTCAGCGCGTCGGCCTTGGCGAAAGCGCGGAAATTGAGGTTGGCAGCGAGTTGTTCGGCGGCTGAGGCCATTCTGTCTCCCGCTCGGGCCGTCGGTCCTCAGACCGTCTTCACCGACCCGCCTGCTTTCTCGATCGCGGCTGACGCCGATTTGCTGGCGCCCGCAACCTCGAAATTGACCGCCGACTTGAGTTCGCCGCGGCCGAGAATCCTGACGCCGGATTTGACACGGCGAATGACGCCGGCCTCTTTGAGGGCAGCCGCCGTAACCGGCTTCTTCGGGTCGATCGTGCCCGCTTCGATTGCCGCCTGGATGCGATCCAGATTCAGCTCGTTATAGTCCTTGCTGAAGATGTTGTTGAAGCCGCGCTTCGGCAGCCGGCGATGAAGCGGCATCTGGCCGCCTTCAAAGCCTTTCAACGTCACACCCGTGCGGGCTTTCTGGCCCTTGTGGCCGCGTCCGGCGGTCTTGCCTTTGCCGGAGCCGATGCCGCGGCCGACCCGTTTGCGGTCCTTGGTGGCGCCGGCCCTGTCGGCAAGTTGATTGAGCTTCACGTCGTTTCCTTCCCGGGCTTACTCGTCGACGATCCGCACAAGGTGATGGACCTTGGCGATCATACCGCGTGTCGCCGGCGTGTCCGGCAGCGTTGCGCGGCGGCGAATGCGGTTGAGGCCGAGTCCGATCAGCGTCTGCCTCTGCTCTTTGGGACGGCGGATCGGGCTGCCGGTCTGCTCGACGACGATCGTCTTCCCTTTGTCCTTGGTGCTGGTCGCCATCTCGGACTTCCTCAAGCCTCGGCCGAAGTGCCTTCGTTTTCAGTGTCGCGGCGGCGCGCCTGCAGCGTTGACACTTTCAGCCCGCGCCGCGCCGCGACCCCGCGCGGGCTGTCCTCCTTCGTCAACGCGTCGAAGGTCGCCCGCACCATGTTGTAGGGGTTGCTGGACCCCAGCGACTTGGCGACGACGTCCTGGACGCCCAACGTCTCGAACACCGCGCGCATCGGACCGCCGGCGATGATACCGGTGCCGGGCGGCGCGGCGCGGACGTGGACGCGTCCGGCTCCATGCCGGCCGCTGACATCGTGATGGAGGGTGCGGCCTTCGCGAAGCGGCACCCGGATCATCCCGTGCTTGGCGGCTTCCGTCGCCTTGCGGATCGCCTCCGGGACCTCGCGGGCCTTGCCGTGGCCGAATCCGACCCGGCCCTTCTGATCGCCGACGACGACGAGCGCGGCGAAACCGAAGCGCCGTCCGCCCTTCACGACCTTCGCCACCCGGTTGATGTGGACCAGCTTGTCGACGAACTCGCCGTCACGGTCGTCCCTGTCCCGGCCTCGATCACGCTCTCGTGCCATAATGTACCTTTGGTCCCAATCGGTTAGCGCCGCGATCGGCGGCTCTGATCCTAGAAGCTAAGTCCACCTTCACGGGCGCCGTCGGCCAGCGCCTTGACCCGGCCGTGATAAAGATAGCGACCGCGATCGAAAACTACATCCTTGACGCCCGCCTTTGTCGCCCTGGCGGCGATCAATTCTCCAACAGCGGCGGCCGCATCGGTGCCCGC
>CAYOBK010000187.1:0-2385 GCA_964402275.1 uncultured Bauldia sp. | reverse complement strand
CCGGCAGCGCCGCGACGGCCGACGGTGAGCCCACGCCTGCGCCCGAACCGGCGCCCGAGCCCGCGCCGGCGCCCGAACCGGTGCCCGCCGCGATCATGCCGATCCCGGCGCCGCGGCCGCGTCCGCAGCAAGCAGCGCCCGCGCCCGTGCCACCGACGCCGGATCCGCCGGCACCCGAGCCGCCGGCCCCCGATCCGCTGGCGCCGCTCCTCGCCGGCAACGATCTCCCGCCGGCACCCGAGCTCGCGCCGGCCGAGGATCCCCTCGCGGCGCTGCTCGGAGCCCGCGAGGAACCGATGCCGCCGGCGCCGGGCGTGCCCGACGGCGAGATCACGGCGACCATGACGCAGAGCGAGATCGACGCGCTTCGCGCGGCGATCGCCGATTGCTGGTATCCGCCGGACATCTGGGAAACCAACCCCGCCGCGGTTCGCGTCGTGGTCCAATTCCGCCTCAATCCAAATGGTACACTCCTCGGAATTCCGAACGTCGTGCAGGCGCCGACCGGGCCTTACGCGCTTGTCGCGACGCAGCGGGCGCTGTCGGCCATCAGCCAGTGCGCGCCCTTCGACTTCCTTCCGGCGGATAAATACGAGGCGTGGCAGGAGGTCAGAGTCAATTTCGATCCGGTCGAAATGCTTATGAGATGACAATGCGGCGAGGGGATTTTGCAGAGATGAGGCCTGGTGCCGGGTCGACACGCAAGGCAATGCGGTCGCGTTTCGGGCGATTTGCCGCCGCGATCGGCCTGTCGGCCGCGATTGCCACTCCGGCCTTCGCGCTCCTCGAGCTCGACATCACCCGCGGCAATACCGCGCCGCTCCCGATCGCCATCCCAGTCTTTGCCGTGCAGGGCGCCAACGCCCAGCTGGCGGCGGACATCACCGCGGTGATCACCGCCAATCTCCGCCGGTCCGGAATCTTCGCGCCCGCCGACCCGTCGACCTTCATCCAGCAGAATGTCGATTACAACGCCGCGCCGCGTTTCGGCGACTGGCGGATCATCGGCGCGCAGGCGCTGATCACCGGCGGCGTCGTCGCGCAATCCGGCGGTCAGATAAGGGTCGAGGTGCGGCTGTGGGACGTGTTCGCCAGCGAACAAATGGTCGGACAATCCTTCGTGACGTCGCCGGAGAACTGGCGGCGCGTCGCGCACATGATCTCGGACATGGTCTACGAGACGCTTACCGGCGAGCCGGGCTATTTCAATTCGCAGATCATCTTCGTCGACGAGACCGGACCGAAGGACAACCGCATCAAGCGGCTGGCGGTGATGGACCAGGACGGGGCCAACGTCTCCTACCTGACCGGCCCGAACCAATATCAGCTGGTCGTGACGCCGCGCTTCAGCCCGAACTCGCAGGACGTCACCTACATGGCGTATCCCAGGACCGGATCGCCGCGCGTGGTGCTCTACAACACGCTGACGGGGCAGGAGGAGGTGCTCGGCAACTTCCCGGGTACGACGCTCGCCCCACGATTCTCGCCCGACGGCAGCGTGGTGATCATGAGCCTCCTCCAGGGGCCGAACGCCAACATCTTCACCTACAACGTCCGGACCGGCCGCACGCAGCAACTGACCGACACGGCGGCGATCAACACCAGTCCGAGCTATTCGCCGGACGGCCGGCAGATCGTCTTCACCTCCGATCTCGGCGGAACGCCGCAAATTTATGTGATGAACGCCGACGGCACCAATCGCCGGTTGATCAGCCGCGGCGAGGGGACCTATTCGACGCCGGTGTGGTCGCCTCGCGGCGACCTCATCGCCTTCACCCGGCAGAATGGCGGCTATTTCGAGATCGGCGTCATGCGGCCGGACGGCGGCGGCGAGAGGATCCTGACGAGCCGGATCGAGGTGCAGGAGGGACCGACCTGGGCGCCCAACGGCCGCGTTCTGATCTTCACCCGCGAGATTCCCGGCGAGAACGGCGGACCGCAGCTGTGGTCGATCGATCTCACCGGATACAACGAGATTGTCATTCCAACGCCCAACTACGCCTCGGATCCGTCGTGGTCGCCGTTGCGCAACTAGGGCGTCATGATAGGGTGCGCGCCGGGGGTATGATCATGGCTGAGTCCATGGACGACACCCGTTGCTACCCGAGGAGAAATAATTCGTCGCGGCGCGGCCGGCTCGCAACCGGCGTTTAACCAATCGCGCCCAGCTTGCGCTGACCGCGTTCGCGGCAAGGAGATAGGGGTCCATGTATCGAGTAGCTTCATCGCTTCGCGCCGGACGCGTCGCATTGGTCGTGTTGTTTGCCTTGGCCGTCGCAGCCTGCGGGCGCGGCGGCGGCGATCTCGGCGGCGGCGGTGCGGTCGCCGTCGGCGGGGCAACCGGCCCCGGCAGCATCCAGGAATTCCAGGTCACGGTCGGCGACC
>CAYOBK010000186.1:0-6029 GCA_964402275.1 uncultured Bauldia sp. | reverse complement strand
GCGGCGTTTGTCGACGATGGCGAGCGGCGCGTCGATGCGCTTGGCGAGAGCGCGGGCGCGCACGACGCCGCCGACATCAGGCGAGACGATGATCACATTGGCGATGTCGTTGCGGTCGCGGATGTCGCGCGTGATCACCGGCGCCGAATAAAGATTGTCCGTGGGGATGTCGAAGAAGCCCTGAATCTGGCCGGCATGAAGGTCGAGCGTCAGCACGCGGTCGGCGCCCGCCCGGGTGATGAGATTTGCGACGAGTTTCGCCGAGATCGGCGTCCGCGGGCCGGGCTTCCGGTCCTGCCGGGCGTAGCCGAAATAGGGGAGCACCGCGGTGATCCGGCGCGCCGAGGCGCGGCGAAGCGCATCGATGATGATCAACAGCTCCATCAAATGGTCGTTCGCCGGGTAGCTGGTGGACTGAATGGCGAACACGTCCTCGCCGCGGACGTTCTCCTGGATCTCGACGAAAATCTCCTGATCAGCGAAACGGCGAACAAGACATTTCGCCAGCGGGATGCCGAGATATTCGGCCATCGCCTCGGCGAGAGCCCGGTTGGAGTTGCCTGCCACCAGTTTCATCGCGCGCGTGTCGCTCACTGGTCCGGCGAGCCCCTTTGTCCCGGACGGAAGGCCCGGGTCCATGCGGGCTTTTACCAACCTGCTCGCCGAAAACGCAATCGGGCAACGGTCAAGCGCCTAGGCGCCAACAGCATTCTCCGCCAGCCATTCGTCGAACTCTTCGAAAATATGACCGACGATCTGAACGGCCAGTTGCCGGTCGAACGCCGTCCAGGGATCGGGCGGCGTTTCGAGAGACGAAACCTGGCCGCCGACACGGAGCAGGCGGCGGCCCGACCGGTCCTCGAAGTCGAATACATAGACAAAGAGCGTGCCGGCGCCGCTCGCGACGACGGTCAGATAGCCCCGGATCTCGACGGAGGGCGAGGAGGTGTCGAACTTGATCCGCCGGGCAAACGAAGCGCGGTCGAACTCGCCCGTTATGAGGAGCTCCACCTCGACCGGCACGCCGTCCATTTCCCCGAAGCCGAATTCGACTTCGCCGATCGATGCGACCTGGGGCGGTGCGGCGGGGTAGCTGCCGGCCGTGGCGACGCAGCCGGCCAGGAGGACAAGCGGGGCAAGGCGCAAAACACGGTGGATCACCGCCGCACTCCTGTCGCGATGTGTCGCCCCCGCCGGACCATAATGGCATTCGGTCGCCCGTTCCAGACAAGGCGATCAGGCGAGCGCAATGGCGGAAATCTGGCGGCCATACGCCGTTTCGCCGCGGTGAGTCGTGCGGCGATAGGAGAAGAAGCGCTCCTCGTCGGAATAGGTGTCGGCACCGCCCATCGCGGAAATGACACCGACGCCGATCCCGTGAAGGCGGGCGGTGAGGTGACCGACGAGGTCGAAGCGGTAATGTCCGGCGCGGTCGGAGGGTACGAAGAACCGTTCATTGTCGGGGCTGTCGGCGAGGAATCTGTCGCGGAACTCCGGCCCGACCTCGTAGGATCGCTGCGCGATGGCGGGGCCGATCACGGCGGTGATGCGATCCGGCCGGCCGCCCAGCGCCGTCATCGCGCCGACGGTTGCCTCGAGGACGCCCTTGATCGCGCCGCCCCAGCCGGCATGCGCGGCGCCGACCACCCCGGCTTCGGGCTCGGCAAACAGCACCGGCGCGCAATCGGCGGTGCCGACCCCGATGGCGAGGCCGGCGGTTCTGGTGACGACGCCGTCGGCTTCCGGTCCCTCTCCCGGCCGCCAGGTCTTCCCGGCCACCACGATATCGGCGCCGTGCATTTGGTAAGGCGTGGCGAGATGCGTCCCGGCTATGCCCAACGCGGCCGCGACCTCGGCACGGTTGGCAAGGACGTGTTCGTGGCGGTCACCGGAGCCGATGCCGCAGTTGAGGCTCGCATAGACGCCCTCGGAGATCCCGCCGCGGCGCGTGAAGAAGCCGTGGACCACGCCCGGCAAGGCGGCGAGCAGCGGGTCGGCAATCCGCTCGGGACCGGACGCCATGGTCAGCGGAGACCGCGGCCCGCCTTGCTGCGTATGCTCAGCGCCTGGTCGAGCCATTGGCGGGCCGTCCCGTGCAGGGGACGGTAGGCCGTCCAGACCGAATCGGCCCAGTCCCGGACCGCGACGCGGTACGCCTCGGGATCCTGCAGCCTCCGCACGTCACCGATGGTCATCGTGCCGCGCTCCTTCGGGAGCTCCGGTTTGACGAGACCCGCCGGGCCGCCGCCGTCGAGCCAGGCACGGAGTGCCTTGTTGGGGAGAGTCGGGCTGCCCCCGCGCTCGAGTAATTCGCAGAGCCCGCAAAGGTGCGCGGCGAGAGATTTTGCGGTAATGCAGTAGCGCTCCGGATGCTGCAATGCGTAGACATCGACCACCATGCGATGCACGCCGCCATATCGCATGTCGTTGAAGCTGCGCCCGGTGAGTTCCTCGAAATAGGAGTGGCACTTCGAATCGCCCCCTTCGACGGCAAGGCCACAGCCGGAGCAGCGGGTCGAAGGCATGGCGCGAGATTCCCTGGTTGCGAGCGGACGTCGGGCAAAGAACCTGTCTCGGCCTCAACTGTCAAACGCGGGCAGCGAAAGGCCGAGGGATGAAAACGCGAGCGCCTTGAACAGTCTGCCCATCTGATCAGGGCCGGTCAGCCTGTCAACCGCCGCCTTGATCGACGAACGGGTTTCCCCGGTCTTGCCGTCCGCGAGCCGGGCAGCGCGTTCGGCGATTCCCATCCGCTCCAGGAACGCCGCCTGTTCGATCACCGGCCGGACCCTGGCGCCGGCCGAAGCGGCCGCAGCCGCAAGGGCGGCGAAATCGACATGGGCGGACAGATCGGCGTCGCCCGGATGGGCAAGCGGATCGTCATATTCATGGCCGCGGACAGCCTGCAGGGTGTCGCCGAAACCGGGCACGGCATAACCGTAATCGAGGATCAGCGCGGCGCCGCCAAGGGCGGCGATCCGCCCGGCCAGCATCCGCGCGATTCCGGACGCCGCCGGCGACATCTCGACCATGGCCCCGACGCCGGCCGATGCCGCCAGCCCGAGGGGCGGGCTTCCTCCCGCCGGCCGCAGCCCGAAGCCCAGCCCGCCGTCGCAAAGGCCCACCATTCGCTCGGCCCAGCCCGCGTCGGTCCGAACAAACTGCCGGACCGGAAGGGCATCGAAGAATTCGTTGGCGATCGCGATGAGCGGCACCTCGGGCAAATCGCCGACATCTTCGATCCAGCGGAAGCCGGCGACGCCGCGAAGCGAGGCCGCCTGTGCAGCGCGGAGCGCGGGGCTCACCTCGAGGAGGACGATCTCACCGGCCGCGGCAAAGCCCGGCCGGATCGCGGCGGCGCGGAGGGCGTCGGCCATCATCGTGCCGCGGCCAGGGCCGAGTTCGGCGAGCGCGAAGCGTGATGGCGACCCCATCGCATCCCACACCGCGACGCACCACAGGCCGATCAACTCGCCGAACATCTGGCTGATCTCCGGCGCGGTTATGAAATCGCCGGACCGGCCCAATGGATCGGGGCCGAGATAGTAGCCGTGAGTCGGGTGCGTCAGACACGCCGCCATGTAGTCGGCGATGGTGATCGGGCCGTCGGCGCGGATGCGACGGACGAGGTCGGCGGCCAGGGCGGTCGGCGCGTCGCTCATCGGGGCCCGGCGAAGGAACCGCCGCTCACCCGGCGCGGGCGGGCCGGTCGCCGCGGCGGGCCGCCCAGATCATCACCGCGACGCCAAGGATAATCATCGGGATGGACAGGAGCATCCCCATCGTCAGCCCGCTGGCGAGGAAGCCGATCTGCGCGTCGGGTTCGCGGAAGAACTCGGCCAATACCCGGGCCGAACCGTATGAGGCGACGAACGCCCCGGAAAGGAAGGCTGGACGCCGGAGCCATTTGCCGCGATAGGCGAGGGCCCACATCAGGAGGAACAGCCCAATTCCCTCCAGCCCGGCCTCGTAGAGCTGGCTCGGATGGCGCGGCAGGTCGCCGCCATTGGGGAAGACCATCGCCCACGGAACATCCGTGATCCGGCCGTAAAGCTCGCCGTTGATGAAATTGGCCAGCCTCCCGAGGAAGAGGCCGATCGGCGTAACGATCGCGATGACGTCGATCAGCGACCACACCGGAAGCCTGGTGAAGCGCGCGAAGAGCGCGGTTGCGACCACGGTGCCCACCAGGCCGCCATGGAAGGACATCCCGCCCTCCCACAGCGCGAAAATGCTGAGCGGTTCGTCGAGGAAACGCTGCAGGTCGTAGACAAGGACATAGCCCAGGCGGCCGCCGGCGACGATGCCGATGGTGGCGAAGACGATGAAATCGTCGATCCGCCGCCTGGTGATAGGCGAACCTGCCGGACCCCAGAGGGAATCGTTGGCGACGATGCGCCGGGCGCCGTACCAGCCGGCGAGGATGCCGACGATGTAGGCGAGGGCGTACCAACGGATCGTGATCGGCCCGAACTCGACGAGGACCGGGTCGATGATCGGGTAGGGAATGGCGAAAAACGGCGGCATGGCTGACGGTCAAGCACGGTGCGCCGGGGGGCCCGGCCGGTCAAGCCCGGGGTCGGGCTTGCGCCAAAACGAAGGGGCCCCATAGTATCAGGTATTGTTGTGCGCCAGTTTGGCGCTTGAAAATGGGGATTTCCCTATGACCCAGACCTCCAACCGACTCTATGACCGCTTTGCGCAACTGATGAACGACGCGGCCAGCGTCGCCAGCGGCGTCCGGCGGGAAGCGACGACGATGTTCCGCAGTCAGGCCGAGCGGATCGCCACGGATATCGACCTCGTGCGGCGGGAGGATTTCGAGACGGTCAAGGAAATGGCCCGCCTCGCGCGCGAGGAAAATGCCAGGCTCGAGGAGCGAGTCGCAAAGCTGGAGGCGCAATTGGACCCCGGCGCGGCGAACCGCGGCCGGACGATGCGTGCCGGTAGTGCCACACGCGCCACAAAAAGCCGCAGCCGCGACGCCGGCAGCGGCCAAGACACGGCAGGATAAGGACCTTTCCTGATCGGTCTTTCCACAGAGGCCGTGCCGGCCGGCCCGCTGGTCGGTGGGGTCTTGAACGAGACAAGCCTATACTGATTCAAGGCAGATTCGCTTGAGCCCGCGCTGGCGGGTGAAGCCTGAACCGCGTCGCCGGCTCTGCCGCGAGCGGTGCTACCCATGGGGTTCGACATGAGCCTGATCGATTTCGAAGCGGAACGCCACTCCAACCCGGTTGACACAATCGAGCGGATCGCCGGCCACCGTGACTGGCTTTTCGACCGCTCCGGCGAGAACGAGATCACGATCTCGATCAAAGCCGGGCTGGCCGAATACAACGTGTCCTTCGCCTGGATGGAGGACATGGAGGCGGTCCATCTGTCCTGCGCGTTCGACCTCAAGGTCACCGAATCGCGGAAGCTTGAGGTGATGCGCCTCCTGTCGCTGGTCAACGAGCAGATGTGGATCGGTCATTTCGATCTGTGGAGCCAGGAGGCGCTGGTGATGTTCCGCCAGACGCTGCTGCTTGCCGGCGGCGCCGAGCCGACCGAGCAACAGATCGAGGGGCTGCTGTCGTCGGCGATCGACGCCTGCGAGCGCTACTACCAGGCCTTCCAGTTCGTCGTATGGGCCGGCAAGCCCGCCGGCGAGGCGCTGGACACGGTGCTGTTCGAAACGGAAGGCGAGGCCTGAGCCGCGGCTTGGCCGGCGCCGCGGTCGACTCCACGCTGCGAGTTTCTATTTGAGGTAGTGGCGCCGGTTGTGGCGGAGCGCGATATCGCTCTATGCTCCGCCACGCCTCCAATCAGCTCCGAAGCGATCGATGACTCTTTCGGCTCTCACGACCGCGGATCGCCCGCTGATTCTTGCCGGCGCCGGCAAGATGGGGAGCGCGCTCGTTTCGGGCTGGCTCGGCGCCGGCCTCGAACCGGCGGCGCTCCGTGTCGTCGATCCGTCGCCGCCGCCCGAGTCGCGGACGCTCCTCGCGAAGGCGGGCATCGCACCGGCGATTGCTGACGCTCCGGCC
>CAYOBK010000185.1:0-10301 GCA_964402275.1 uncultured Bauldia sp. | reverse complement strand
TCGGCGGCGTAAAGCATGTGCTCTATCTCGGGCGCGGAACGAATTACCCGATCGCACTCGAAGGGGCGCTGAAGCTGAAGGAGATTTCCTATATCCACGCCGAGGGATACGCCGCCGGCGAACTGAAGCACGGGCCGATCGCGCTGGTGGATGCGGAGATTCCGGTGATCGTGATCGCCCCCTATGACCGCATCTTCGACAAGACGGTGTCGAACATGCAGGAGGTCGCCGCGCGGGGCGGGCGAATCGTTCTCATCACCGACGAGAAAGGCAAGGACGCCGCGCCGAAGGAGACGATGGGGACGATCGTCCTGCCGGCAATGCCGGCGACGATCACGCCGCTGGTCTACGCGCTGCCGGTCCAGCTTCTCGCCTATCACACTGCGGTGTTCATGGGCACCGACGTCGACCAGCCGCGCAACCTCGCCAAATCGGTCACGGTGGAGTAGCGCGCCGCGCCTCACCCCGTTGTATGACAGCGGGCGATGATCGACCTCACCTCGGACGCGCTGCTGCTTCTTGCGATCGCCGGCTTTGCCGCGGGCTTCATCGACTCGATCGCCGGGGGCGGCGGGCTGATCACCGTGCCGGCGCTGCTTCTCGCCGGATTCGGCCCGGTCGAGGCCCTCGGCACCAACAAGCTGCAGGCGTTGTTCGGAAGCGGCTCGGCGACTCATGCCTACGCGCGGAAAGGCCATGTCGACCTCAAGCGCCTCGCCCCCGCCGCGGGGCTCGCCGTCGCCGGGGCGGCCGCCGGCGCGGCATTGGCGAGTGTCGCGCCGGGCCAAATGCTGCAGGCGCTGCTGCCGGTCCTCCTGATCGCGGTCGCGGTCTACTTCGCGCTGCGGCCGAATCTTGGCGATGTCGACCGCGCCGAGCGGATGCGGCCGGCGCTGTTCCTGGCCATCGTGCCGCCGGCAATCGGCTTCTATGACGGGCTGTTCGGGCCGGGCACCGGCTCGTTCTTCATGCTGGCCTTCGTCGGTCTCGCGGGCTACGGCATCCTCAAGGCGACCGCGCATACCAAGTTCCTCAATTTCGGCTCCAATGTCGGCGCATTCATCGTGTTCGCCGCGGTCGGCGCCGTTGCCTGGAAGGTCGGCCTGATTATGGGTGTCATGCAGTTCGCCGGTGCGCGAATCGGCTCGGCGCTGGCGATGCGGATCGGCGCGCGGCTAATCCGGCCGCTCCTGGTCGTCGCATCGATCGCGCTCGCGGTGCGGCTCCTCGTCGACCCCGCGAACCCGATCCGGGTTTGGTTCGGCGTCTGAAACCGAGTCTAGCCGGCGCGCAGGAGGCGGATCGCCGCGTCGCGGCCAAACAGATAGAGGAGCACCCGTATTGCGTCGCCCCCAGGTCCCTTCAGTTCGACGTTGGCGCCGACGACCTTCCGGGCATCCTCCCGCGCCGCCTCCATCAGCGCCTGATGGTGCTCGAGGCTGGCCAGCCGGAAACCGGGGAGCCCGGACTGGCGCGTGCCGAGGATCTCGCCGCCGCCGCGAAGCCGAAGGTCCTCTTCGGCGATGCGGAAGCCGTCATCGGTCTCGCGGAGAATGGCGAGCCGCGCCTTGGCGGTATCGGAGAGAGGCGGTTTGTAAAGGAGGAGACAGGTCGCCGGTTTGTCGCCGCGGCCGACCCGGCCGCGGAGCTGGTGCAGTTGCGCCAGGCCGAACCGCTCGGCGTGCTCGATCACCATGATCGAGGCGTCGGGGATGTCGACGCCGACCTCGATCACGGTCGTTGCGACAAGCACCGGCGTTTCGCCCGAACGGAAGCGCTCCATCGCCCGGTCCTTGTCGGGTCCCGCCATGCGCCCGTGCACGAGGCCGACCTCGGAGCCCAGCGCCTTGGTCAGCATCGCCGCCCGGGCCTCGGCCGAGGTGAGAGCGGTTTCGTCGCTGTCTTCGACCAGCGGACACACCCAGAACACCTTGCTGCCGTTGTCGAGCGCCTTGCGAAGGCGCGTCACGACCTCGTCGATCCGCTCGGCCGATACGGCGCGGGTCTCGACCGGCTTCCGCCCCGCCGGCTTCTCGCGGAGCTGCGAGACGTCCATGTCGGAGAAACTGGTGAGGAGCAGCGTCCTCGGGATCGGCGTCGCGGTCATCACCAGGATGTCGGTCGCCTCGCCCTTGGCGGCGAGGGCGAGGCGTTGCTGCACGCCGAAGCGATGCTGCTCGTCGATCACCGCGAGGCCGAGGTCGCGGAAGGCGACACCCTCCTGGAACAGCGCGTGCGTGCCGATCAGGATGTCGATCCCGCGGCGGCCGCCGACAAGATCGGTGCCGGTCGCCGCGTCCGGGTCGGCAAGCTCGCCGAGCACGCGGTCGCGTTCGCGCCTCGTCTCGCGGCCGGTGAGGATCGCGACGCGGAGCCCGGCGGACTCGGCGACAGGTCGGATCGTCGCCTCGTGCTGACGTGCGAGGATCTCCGTCGGCGCCATCAGCGCGGCCTGGCTGCCGGCCTCGATCGCCGTCGCCATCGCCAGCAGCGCGACGACGGTCTTGCCCGAGCCGACGTCGCCCTGCAGCAGGCGCAGCATCCGCTGCGGCTCGGCGAGATCGGCGTTGATCTCGGCGATCGCCTTCTCCTGATCGCGCGTCAGCTTGAAGGGGAGGGCGGCGCGAAGCCGTTCGGCGATCGCGTGAGTCGGAACGCGGACCTTGCCCGGGCTCCGGCGCATATGCGCGCGGGTGAGGGCGAGGGCCAGCTGATCGGCAAGGAGCTCGTCATAGGCAAGACGCTGCCGGGCCGGGCTGTTCGGATCGAGGTCGGCCATCCCTTCCGGACGGTGCGCCTTGGCGAGGGCGGCGGCGAAGCCGGGCCAGCGGGCGTTGAGGAGGCGGTCGGCGAAGGCCCATTCCGGCAGCTCGGGCAGCGCCACGAGCGCACCGGCGATCGCCTTCAGGAGTGTTTTCTTCGCCAGCCCCGCGGTCATCGGATAGATCGGCTCGAAGAGCGGCAGTTCGTCGACCTCGGCCTCGGCCACCACATAGTCGGGGTGGACGATCTGGGCCCGGCCGTTGAACCATTCGACCTCGCCGCTGACATGGACGATCTTGCCGACCGGCAGCGTCCGCTCCAGCCAGGCGCGGTTGGCGTGGAAATAGACCAGGGCGAGCTCGCCGGAATCGTCATGGACAAACACGCGATAGGGCACCCGCGACCGCCTCGGCGGTCCCGGCGCGTGGCGGTCGACCCGCACCTTGAGCGTGGCGATCGCCCCTTCGGGCGCCTCGGCGATGAGCCGCCTGCGGCTCCGGTCGATCACCGCGACCGGCAGGTGGAACAGGAGGTCGACCACGCGCGGCGCCTCGTCCGTATCGGTCAGGAGCCGCCCGAGCAGGCCGGCAACCTTCGGACCGACGGCGTCGAGGGTCGTCACCGGTGCAAACAGAGGGTTGAGGATCGAGGGCCGCATTTGCCTCAATTAACCGATCCGGGAGGTGCTGACAGCATAAGGCGACGGCGCTATATCCGCCGCATGCGCTTTTTGGAGCCGGCGAAAAAACCGCCAGGCCAGCTTGATGCTGTCCGCAAGAACCCGCGGATGTGCCGGCCTGGGCACGTTCCGGGCCGGGCGCTGGAAGGCCACAGACGTTGACCAAAGCCCAATTGCTGTCGCTCGACCTCCGATCGGCCCTGGACGGCGGCCTGACGCGCCTTTCCGGCGTGCCCGACGGCTACGACGCCAAGGTCATCGCCGATCTCGCCCTGTTTGCGGGCGCCCGGGGCCGCGGCCGGCTCGCCGTCCCCGCGCGCGACGGGAACCGAGCCGGCGAACTCCAGACCGCCATCGGCTACTTCGCGCCGGGGCTCGAGATCCTGTCGCTCCCGGCCTGGGATTGCATGCCCTATGACCGCGTGTCGCCGAACCCGGCGATCGTTTCCCAGCGGATGGCGACCCTCTCGCGGCTGACCGCGCCGGCCGCTCCCGAGACGCCCGGGGTCGTGATTGTCACGGTCAATGCCGCCCTTCAGCGGGTGCCGACGAAGGCGGAGGTATCGGCCGGATCGATGCCGCTCGCCGGCGGCAACCGCCTCAACATGGACCGGATCGTCGAGTGGCTCGAGCGGCACGGCTTCTTCCGCTCGTCCACCGTTCGCGAGGCGGGTGAATACGCGGTCCGCGGCGGCATTCTCGATCTCTTTCCGGCCGGACAGGCGGCGCCGCTCCGGCTCGACTTCTTCGGCGATACGCTGGAGTCGATCCGGCGGTTCGATCCGGAGACGCAGCGTTCCACCGGACAGCAGGCGCATCTCGATTTGGTGGCGACCAGCGAACTCGTCATCGACGAGGCCGCGATCGGCCGGTTCCGCTCGCGCTATGTCGAGTTGTTCGGCGCGGCGGATCGCCGCGATCTACTCTATCAGTCGGTGACCGAGGGCCGCCGAAGCCCCGGCGCCGAGCACTGGCTGCCGCTGTTCCTGGAGGAGATGGGCACGGTGTTCGACTTCATCGGCGACGCGCCGCTCGTGGTCGATCACCTCGCCGATGACGCGGTCGCCGAGCGGCTTGCGGAGATCGAGGATCATTACCGCGCCCGCCTCGACGCCCTGGAACATCCGTCCCCCGACCAGATTCCATATAAGCCGCTCCCCCCGGACCGCCTCTATCTCGGCGGCGACGAATGGCGGCGGCTCGAGGAACGGGCGGCGCGCATCGCGATTTCGCCGTTCGTTTCGGCCGAGAGTGGCGTCGTCGATCTCGGCGGCCGGCAGGGCCGCGCCTTCACCGCCGAGCGGGCGGCCGAAGGCACGAACCTGTTCGATGCCGTGATCGCGCATGCCGAAGGTCTTACCGAGGCCGGCAAGCGCGTCGCGATCGCCTGCTGGAGCGACGGCTCGCGGGACCGCATGGGACAGGTCCTGGTCGACCGCGGCTTCACGCGATTGCAGACGGCCGCCAGTTGGCCGGAGGTGACGGCGCTTCCCAAGGGCGTCGTCGCGCTTACCACCCTCCCGCTCGAGACCGGATTCGAAACCGTCGACATGGCGGTGATCGGCGAACAGGACGTGCTCGGCGACCGCCTGGTGCGGCCGCGGCGGCGGGCCAAGGGCTCGGACTACCTGCGGGAGATCAGCAGTCTGGCGGCGGGAGACCTCGTCGTCCACGTCGATCACGGCATCGGCCGTTTCGTCGGACTGGCGACGATCGAGGCCGCCGGGGCGCCGCATGACTGCCTCGAACTCCGCTACGACGGCGACGACCGGCTGTACTTGCCGGTCGAGAACATCGAGCTTCTGTCGCGCTACGGCTCAAGCGATGCCGAAGCGCAACTCGACCGCCTCGGCGGCGTCGCATGGCAGCATCGCCGCGCGCGGATGAAGAAGCGCATCCGCGAGATGGCGGATCAGTTGATCAAGGTTGCGGCGGCGCGGATGTTGCGCAAGGCACCGGTGCTGACGCCCCCGGAAGGCCTCTACGACGAGTTCGCGGCGCGCTTCCCCTATGAGGAGACCGACGACCAATTGACGGCGATCGAGGCCGTGCTCGGCGACCTGGCCTCAGGCCGGCCGATGGACCGGCTGATCTGCGGCGATGTCGGCTTCGGCAAGACCGAGGTGGCGCTTCGCGCGGCGGTCGTCGCGGCGCTCTCAGGCTACCAGGTCGCCGTCGTTGTGCCGACGACGTTGCTGGCGCGGCAGCATGCGAAGGTTTTCGCCGATCGTTTCGCCAAGATCCCGGTGAGGATCGGCCATGCCTCGCGGCTGGTCTCGACGAAGGAGCTCGATGCGGTCAAGCAAGGCATCGCCGATGGGTCGATCGACATCGTCATCGGCACGCACGCATTGCTCGGCAAGAACGTCACGTTCAAGAATCTCGGCCTCCTCGTCGTTGACGAGGAGCAGCATTTCGGCGTCCGGCACAAGGAGCGCCTGAAGGAACTGCGGGCCGACGTCCACGTGCTGACTCTGTCGGCGACGCCGATCCCGCGGACGTTGCAGCTCGCGCTGTCCGGTGTCCGCGAATTGTCGATGATTACGACGCCGCCGATCGATCGGCTAGCGGTCCGGACCTTCGTGTCGCCGTTCGATCCGCTGGTCGTGCGCGAGGCACTGCTCCGCGAGCGCTATCGCGGCGGCCAGGCGTTCTATGTCTGCCCGCGGATCTCCGATCTCGCCGAGGCAAAGGCGTTCCTTGATGATCATGTCCCGGAAGTGAAAGTGGCATTTGCCCACGGGCAGATGCCGCCGGCCGAACTCGACGATATCATGAGCGCCTTCTACGACGGCGCCTATGACGTGCTGTTGTCGACAACGATCATCGAATCCGGCCTCGATATTCCGACCGCCAATACGCTGATCGTCCACCGGGCCGACATGTTCGGGCTCGGCCAGCTCTACCAGCTGCGCGGGCGCGTGGGACGGTCGAAGACGCGGGCGTATGCGATCTTCACCGTCCCGGTCGACCGCACGCTGACGCCAGCCGCGGAACGGCGGCTGAAGGTCATCCAGTCGCTCGATTCCCTCGGAGCCGGCTTCCAGCTGGCGAGCCACGACCTCGACATCCGCGGCGCGGGCAACCTCCTCGGCGAGGAACAGTCCGGCCACATTAAAGAGGTCGGATATGAGCTCTATCAACAAATGCTCGAGGAGGCCGTCGCCGAGCTGCGCGACGGCGGCGAAGCCGCCGGCGCCGAACACTGGTCGCCGCAGATCACCATCGGCGCGCCGGTCATGATTCCGGAGTCCTACGTCCCCGATCTGCAGTTGCGGATGACGCTCTATCGCCGTCTCGCCGAGTTGCAGGACAGCGAATCGATCGATGCTTTTGGCGTGGAGTTGGCGGACCGCTTCGGATCGTTGCCGAGCGAGGTCGAACACCTCCTGAAGGTTCTTGTCATCAAGTCGCTCTGCCGCACCGCCAATGTCGAGAAGGTCGATGCGGGACCGCGCGGCGCGGTGGTCACCCTTCGCGACAATGTCTTCCCGGACCCGGCCGGTCTGGTCCGTTGGATCACGGAGCAAGGCAGCCTCGCAAAGCTGCGCCCGGACCAGAAGATCGTGGTGATCCGCGACTGGGAAGGAACCGAGGCTCGGTTGGCCGGGACTGCGGTGGTTTTGGCTCAGCTCGCCCGGCTGGCCGGCGAGGCCGGCAAGGCCGCTGCCTGACGCTCGTTGGCCCTAGAAACCGCCGTCATTTCCCTCTAAGCATGGGCGGTGCTCGGCTTGGCCGCCGCAGATTCCGCGGGGCGGGGGTGATGTGTTTTGCTTTGTTGATAGTCAGGCCGCGCGACGATCAACGTTCCGAGGGAAAATCTCCGCAATGACTAGACGATGGACCAAGTGGCTGGATTGGCGCGTGTTGTTTGCCGCGGCCGTGCTTGCCTTGAGTTCTTCTCCCGCCCCGGCGCAGGATGACCTCACCGACTTGCAAGCCTGGCGGAAATACTGCAACCCCGACCCGGTGACCCAGCAGCAAGGCTGCGCCCTCATCTACGACGTCTACGCCAATGCGAGCACGGTCTTGGCGCGCGTTTCCCTGAGCTGGCTGTTGGAGGATCCCGGAACCATCATCCTCAGCATCTGGCTGCCGACCGGCGTCTTCGTTGACCAGGGCGTTCTTTTCCAGGTCGACCAGAACCAGCCGTTGCTGGTGCCGTTCCGCCTTTGCGACCCGCAGATCTGCATTGCTGAGACCGGCGAGGTCGGGCTGCCGGTCATCAACCAGATGAAGGCCGGCAACCAGCTGACGGTCGCGGCGATCGTTCCCAACCCCAACGTCGAGGGCAGCGCCCAGAGGATCGACCTGCCGATCACCTTGGTGGGTTTTACGGCGTCTTATGACGGGCCCGGCCTCACTCCGGAACAGGCGCAGGCGGCGCAGGCGGAACTCAACGAGGAGCTTCAGGCCCGGGCGGAAGCGGCCCGGCAGCGCCTGATCGGGCAGCAGCAGGCGCTCGCCAACGCGGAAGGGAATTGGGGCGGACGGGGCGTCGCCGCCCAGGACGGCGCGCCGGTCGAGGGGACGGGAACGCCGGAGAATCCCTACTACGTCTACATTCCGGCCGACGTCTTGGCTTCGCCGCAGGCCTTCCTTCAGTGGGCGCAGCAGAGGCAGCCTCCGTGGCAGATCGGGGTCACCGTCTACTTCGACCCGGCGACGGGCGAACCCACCTTGTTCAACCCGCAATAAAAAGAAGCCCCGCATTGTCGGGGCTTCGTTCATCTCGGCTGTCGCCTAATGCCGAAGCCGCGGGTCGGGAAAGACCGCGCCTTTGCGTTCGGCGAAGAACTCGCTGATCTGAGGGTGCCTCAACGGTTCATCCGATGTGTCGGGCAGGAGATTCTGCTCCGACACGTAAGCAATGTATTCGCTGTCGTCGTTCTCGGCGAAGAGGTGGTAGTAGGGCTGGTCCTTGGCCGGACGGATCGCCTCCGGGATCGCCAGCCACCATTCCTCGGTGTTGTCGAACTCCGGATCGACGTCGAACACGACGCCCCGGAAGGGGAATACACGGTGGCGCACGACTTGGCCGATCTGGTATTTCGCAGCACGAATCCGTGGCATGCGTTGGTCTCCAAGGCGCTGTCGCCCCCTCCCGAGCAAAGAGACACCCTCAGAAGGGCGGCTGTCAATTCACAGCAAGCGGCGTCGCCGCAACCTTCAGGTTTGACGACAACGGGGCGGCCGGGGGAGTGATCGGGCGGGTGCAACCAACCGGCAAAGGCCTTTGATGGCGGATGTGGCAAGCGTCGTGGTCCCGCTGTTCGGCCTTATCCTCCTGGGCGGCCTGGCGGGACAGTCCACGGTTTTGGCCAAGAACGGACGGCGGGTGGTCGACTGGCTGCTTCTCCGCCTGGCCCTGCCGGCGCTGCTGTTCGACGTCCTTGCCCACGCGCCTCCGGGCGATCTCGGCAACTGGCCGTTCTTCCTAACCCTGACGTTCGGCACATACTGCGCGTTCGCCATCAGTTTCACGGTCTCTGCACTCCGCCACAACGGCGACATCCGGGCGGCATCGATTGACGGCGCGGTCGGTTCGCACGGATCGCTCGTCTATCTCGGGCCGGCGATCGTGCTGTTCGCGTTCGGTCCGCCGGTTGCCGTCGCGATGGCGGTAATCCTGGTCCTCGACAGTCTGCTCATTCGCCTGTTGTTGCCGACGCTATGGGCCATCGGCGGACGCGAACGGCCGGCGCTTGGCGAGGTGTTGCGCCGGGTCGGCGACCTCCTGATCGACCAACCGATGTTCCCGGCAGCCCTCCTCGGCGCGGTGCTTTCCCTCATCGGGGCCGGCATTCCGGCGGCAATCGAGCAGGCCGTCTCACTCCTCGGTTCCGCGGCGGCGCCGCTGGGACTTGTCGGCCTGGGCCTTGCCCTCGCCTCGTTTCGGTTCGACGGCGGCGCCGGCCCGAAGCGGCTGCGCTGGTCGCCGGCCGTCGTCATCAAGCTCGTTGTCCACCCGGCGGTGGTTTTTCTCCTGCTGAGCTGGGCCGGCAATTTCGATCCGGACTGGATGTTCGCGGCGGCGCTCCTGGGCGCCTTGCCGCCCGCGTCCGGCATCCACTCGATGGCGCGCGGCAGCACCAAGCCGGAACCGATGGACGAAGCCGCGGCGACCGGGACCCTGGCATCGGTGGTGACGATTACGCTTCTCGTCGTGCTGATGTCGGAGCGCCTTATCTCGACCGATCCGTTCTTCTAGCCGCCCGCAAGCCCTTCGCGCATGATCAGGCGGCGGATCGGCGGCAGATAGGCGAGGGCGAACAGTCCGGCGCCACGCGCGAACTGCACCGTCAGCAGTCCGGAGAGAAGCGTGCCGTTGACGAGGCGGACGGCCTCGTGGCGCAGCCGCGCGTCGGGTTCGCGACGGCGCCGATAGGCGGAAATCGTATCGGGCGAGCCGGGATCCTCTCGGCCATCGGCCAGGAGGTCCCGCAGCTCATCGATGTCGCGGACCGTGAGGTTGAAACCCTGCGCGGCAATGGGCGGCAGAACGTGGGCGGCCTCGCCGATCAGGACGGTCCGGTCGGCGCCAAAGCGCTCGGCGAGTCCGCTCGCCAAAGGGAAGATCTGAACGGGGCCGGCGATCTCGACGCGGCCGAGGATCGCTTGCGATTGCCGTTCGATCAATTCCGCGAGCGCCGCCGCCGGAAGCCGGCTCAGGCGCTCCGCTTCAGCGGGCGAGGTCACCCAAACGAGCCCGCATTTCCGGTCGGCAAGCGGCACGAAGGTGAACGGGCCGGACGGCGCGTGGAACTCGGTCGAGATGTCGTCGTGATCCAATTCATGGGCAACGTCGCAGACCAGCGCCGCCTGCGGCAACCCGGCAGCGTGCATGCCGATGCCGACG
>CAYOBK010000184.1:0-2580 GCA_964402275.1 uncultured Bauldia sp. | reverse complement strand
GATTCGGCAAACGCTCGACGGTCACATCATGACGCCGTCGGTTGAAGACGCCGAAAGCGTCGATCGTCATTTCCGCTTTCTCGTTCGTCAGCTCGTGTTGGGAGTCGTGGGGCTCAGCGCCTTCCCGATCTGGCTGGCTCTGGGTGCCCCGGGTTCGGTGTTCGCGGCGATCGCCTTCTTCTGGCTGTTGGCACCGCTGGCCATCGCGGCCTTTGTTCTTCGGACGAATCGCCTGGCCGCCGGACAACGCCTTGCGACAGTCACGCTGACGGGCCTCGTGATTTGGGTCTGCACGATGACCGGCGGTCTCGGCTCGCCGCTGATCCTGTTGTTTGTCGCCGTGCCGTTGGCGGCGTTCAGCGAGAATCCTGCGCGGTCGCCGGGTTTGCCCCTTATCGCCGCATTCGCCGGCATCGCGGTCACCGCGATACTCGACTTCACCGACGCTGTTGCGGCCAATTCTGCGTTCTCGATCATAGGCTTCGCCGTGTCGACCTTGTCGGTCGCCGGCTTCACCATTTGGGCAGGCCGGCGCGCCGGGCGCGGAAGCGTTGCCGCCGGCGGCGTCGCGGTACGCCCTTTCATTCAGCCCGGCACCCCATATAATCAGGCGAACCGGGGGCTGGAGCCCCTGCCGGCGCCCGTCGCGTTCGGCATCGCGCCCACCGCGAGCGATCCTGGCCTTGACCGCCCGGAACCGATCGGTCGGATCATCCCGTTTGGCTCGCTTGCGGCCATGCCCGATCCGGTAGGAGGTGACCGTCATTTCCAGGAAACAAGCGCCCGGGAGGTACGCAACCGTGCTTGATCGGGCCGCGCGCTACGACGGCGATTTCGACTATGCCGACGATGCCTATCGTCCGGGCCTGGCAGGGCGCGCCCTCGGGGTGGCGCTCCGGCATCCGGGTCGGACGGCGATGACCGTCCTCGCGGTCGCGGCCGCCGGCGTCATCATCGCCAACGCCGCGTTCCTCCAGACCGGCGAGCACCCGTCGCCGCTATTCACGACGCGGGACGGCGTCGCGGCGCCGGCGGCGCCGGCAGCGGCGGAAACGGAAGCAGCGCCGGCCGCCGGGCCCGAGGCCATGGATGAAATCGGACGTCTCGTTGAAGTCGCCGCCGTCGGAGCTCCGCGGGTTGCCGCCGTCGCGGCGTCACCGAATGTCGTCGAAGTGCAGCAACTGCTGCTGGCGCAGGGCTACCAGCCGGGCGCCGTCGATGGATTGTTTGGCACCCGCACGGAGAATGCCATCCGCGCGTACCAGGCGGACCAGGGCGTCGCGGTCACCGGCCGGATCACCGAGGGCCTTCTGGCGTTGTTGCGCGCCACGGCGGCGACGCCTGTCAGTCCGAATGCCGTACTGGCCGCGGAGGGCATCCAACTTCTCGCCGTCCAGACGGCCCTCAACCAGATCGGATACGGCCCGATCTCGGCGAACGGCACGATGTCGAACGAAACGGCGCAGGCGGTGCGCGGTTTCCAGCTTGAATACGGCCTCGATGTTACCGGTCGGATCGATCAGGCCACCATCGACCGCTTGATAGCCATCGGCGCTCTCGAAGCCTTCTGATCGATGCGCCTGACTTCGGCGCTGTTCGTCGCGGCTCATCTCCGGCGCTGCTATTCCGAGGGGGCGAGCGCCGTGATCATCCGCCGCGGGGCGGAAGAGGCCGGCGCGATCTTCTTCCTCGTGGATCGCCTGGACCAAACTGTCGATCTCTACGGCCCCGCGCCGCAAACCGCCTTTGCCGATTCCGACCGGCCGGCTGATCGCTTGTTTCAGCTGATCGCGGATTGCAGACCGCTCGAGGAGGTGAACAAGCGGCTCGAGCGCGAAACCCGATTCGATCCCGATCTTTGGATCGTGGCGATCGAAGACCGGCAGGGCCGGTCCTTCCTCGACCTTGTGCCCGCTTAAGCCGATCAGGCGTCCCGCGCGCGCTTCGGCATCGCCGGAGCCTCCGCCTCGGGAAAAGCCGGCAACTGACGTCGTTCGCCGGTATCGACGAAGACCGGCACGTGAACCGGGCGGCGCCGCATCGCCGGCTGGCGCCACGTGTCCATGAAGGCGTCGGCGGTCGGCCTTTCGATCGACGCCAGAAGATCGGCCAGTCGAAAGAACTCCTCGACGGACTCGCCGATCTTCTTGTGGCCGAGAAGCAACACTGTGTTGCCATCCGCTGTGTCGAGGCCCGCGGCCTTGATCATGAGCACCAGCGGTTCGCCCGACGGGTCGTCGAGGAGCCGGGCGACGATCTCCGTCGCGAGGCCGAGTGCCGAGGAGAACCCCGCCAGGATGCCGAGGCGGTCCCGGCGCTTGGCCGAGGTGACGATCTCGGCGAGCGCGTAGCTCTTCCGCAACATCTGATCGAGCTGAGGAGGAGGGCTCGCGCCGGCGGCGGCGACGCCGCGCCGTGCCGCTTCGGCAAGGATCCACAGGCGATGCTTCGGCGGAGAGGCGAGAAACGCCGCGAAATCCGGCATCGGCATCGCCGGACCGAAAGACCTGGCCGCAGCCGGCGCCGACGCCGAGTCGGATGACGCTGCCGGTTCTTTCGCGCTGATCTTGCTTGGATTTT
>CAYOBK010000183.1:0-8278 GCA_964402275.1 uncultured Bauldia sp. | reverse complement strand
GGTGCATCCGTCGCGTTTTTCGAACTGGGATGCCTTCGTCGCCGCCTGTCAGGCCGATCGTCTGACCGCCGGGGGGACCGGCGCCCGCACCGAGGACGAGATTCATATTGGGCTTCTCGCCGAAGCCGCCGGTTGCCAGCCCTTCCGCTACGTTCCGGAAACCGGAGGCGGCGCCGTGGCGACGGGCGTTGCCGGTCAGCAGTACGACTTCTCCGTCAATCAGCCCTCCGAGGCGTTGCCGCATTATCCCGACAATCTGATCCCGATCGTGGCGTTCACGCCGGAGCGTCTTGAGGCGTTCCCGGAAGCGCCGACGCATTGGGAGCTTGGTATCGGCGTCGACAACGGCTACGCCGAGCTGCTCGATCTCGAAACCGGATTGCATCAGATGCGCGGCATCATTGGCCCGCCGGATATGCCGCCTGAAGCGGTCGCCTGGTTCGAAGAGCTGTGGCGACAGGTATTCGAGACGCCCGAGTGGCAGGATTTCATGGCTCAAGGCGCGCAGGTGCCGCTGTTCATGGGCGCCGAGGATTATCGGGAATGGCTCATCACTTTCGAAGACAACCACGTCGACCTTATGACCGAGGTCTTCGGGTGGGAGCTTCGGCCGGATATCGTTCCTCGGTGAGGGGAAACAGAATGAAAAAGAAGCTTGACCTTCGGCACGCCGCCCCGGGCGCACATCGCGAGGGAGCGTGCTGAAGGTCAAGATCAAGACGGTGGAGATCGGCGTCGCCGTGTTGCTGTTGGCACTCGGCGCGCTGGTCTTCAGCGAGTCGCTGAGGCTCGGCGCGGGCTGGGGCTTCTCCGGACCGCAGCCCGGATTCTTTCCGCTTGTCCTCACGATCTTGATCATCGTCGGATGCGTGGTGGTTCTGTACCTCGCGTTCCGGCAGCCCGTCGAAGAAACGTTCTTCGAGGTTTCTCAGGAGATCGTCGATCTCCTCAAGGTTGGCATTCCGATCCTCCTGGCGGTGGCGCTCCTGAGACTGCTCGGCCTGTTCCTGGTCTCAGGTCTCTACCTCGGCTTCTTCATGATCTATTACGGCAAGTACAAGTGGTGGCAGTCGGCGATCGCGGGGGTTCTGTTTGCGGCGGTCCTGTGGTTGCTGTTGCGCGAGGCGTTCAATCTTTCGATGCCGATGAGCGTTCTTTACCGGGAGAACATCTTGCCGATCTGACGCGTTGAGTTCGAGGGAAGACGAAAAGTTCGGGGCGGGGAGGGAAGTCCGTGGAAGCGTTAGATCTGCTCGGCAGCGGTTTTGCTGCCCTGTTCGAACCTGCGCGTCTCGGCTTCATGATGCTGGGAGTAATTCTAGGCATTCTGATCGGGGTTCTTCCCGGGGTCGGCGGCACCACGGGCGTTGCCATCCTGCTTCCGGTCACGGTTTATCTCGAGCCGATCTCGGCTCTCGTGATGCTTGCGGGCATCTACTGGGGCTCGCTTTATGGCGGGTCGATCACATCCATCCTTTTCGGCGTCCCGGGGAACCCCTGGTCGGTTGCGACCATGTTCGACGGGCGGCCGCTCGCCAAGCAGGGCAAAGCCCAGCTTGCGCTGTCGATGGCCTTTTCCGTGTCCTTCATCGGCGCTCTTGTCGCGTCGATCCTGTTTACGTTCTTCGCGCAGCCGTTCGCCCAGATCGCATTTCGGTTCGGCCCGCCGGAAATGTTCGCCGTCTTGATGATCGCGCTGGCAACCTTCATCGGCCTCGGCGGCTCCCCGGCAAAGACGACGATCATGATCGCGGTGGGCTATCTGCTGTCGACCGTCGGGCTCGATATCGTCACCGGCCAGCCGCGCTTCAACTTCGGAAGCACCGAAATGCTGCGCGGTTTCCACTTCGTGCCGGTCACCATCGGCCTCTTCGGCATCGGCGAGGTACTGAACAACGCAGCTGAACGGCACAAGGTGAAGATCGAGGAAGTCACCCGCGCGGCGAAGCTCAGCGTTGAGCACCTGCTCGAGGCGATGCGCGTGATCGCCCGTAAATGGTGGCTGGCGCTTTCGGCGTCGCTGCTCGGCTTCGTTACCGGCGTCCTTCCGGGCTCCGGCGCGACGCCAGCCTCGTTCATGGCCTACGGCATCGCTCAAAAAACATCGCGGCACCCGGAGCGATTCGGAAAGGGAGCAATCGAAGGGGTGATGGCTCCCGAGGCGGCAAACAACGCCGCTGGGACCGGATCGATTCTGCCCATGCTGGTTCTCGGCATACCGGGATCGCCGACCGCGGCGATCATCATGGCCGGTGTATTCATGTGGGGTTTCATACCGGGACCGCGTCTCTTCACCGAGCAGCCGGAATTCGTTTGGTCGTTCGTAGCAAGCCTCTATGCCGCCAACATCGCCGCGGTCGCCATTTGTCTCACCATGACGCCGCTTCTGGCCTACATGCTGCGGACGCCCTATTCGATCATTGCCCCGATCATTGTCGTCTTCTGCCTGATCGGCGCCTACACAATCCAGAACTCGTACCTCGACGTCTGGCTGGCCCTCATCTTCGGAGTCGTCGGCTTCATCCTGCGTCGCCTGCAGTATCCGATGGCACCCTTGGTCGTGGCGCTGGTGCTCGGGGCGCCGACGGAAACCTACCTCCGCCAGAGCCTGATCCTCGGCGACGGCTCCGCTGGCATATTCTTCGAGCGACCGCTTTCGATGTGGATCATGATCGTGGCGATCGTTCTGCTGTTCTGGCCGATTTACAAGGTCGTAGCCGATCGAGTGCGGGGCCGCCGCGCCGCCGCTTCCGGCAGCTAGTTCGACAGCAGAACGCTGAGCTTCGTTTGGTGCAGCAGGTCGCGCGTCACGCCGCCGAACGCCATTTCGCGAAAGCGGCTGTGGCCATAGGCTCCGGCCACGATCAGGTCGCATTCGTGAGCGGCCGCCTGGCCGACGAGCTGCTCGGCGATGTGCCGGTTGTGCTCGGGAGCGACGGGCAGCGGTTCGGCCTTTACGGTATGGCCGTCGAGATAGCGGACAACGGCGGCAAGGCTTTCCGAGGTTTCGCCCTCGGTCGGGCGGCCCACCGTGGCCACGTAGACCGAATCGGCGCCCTTGAGGAGGGGCAGCGAGTCGGCAAGGGCCCGCCGCGATTCGCGCGTGTTGTTCCAGGCCACCATGATATTCTTGGCCGGCAATTCCGTCGCCTTGCTCGTGGGCACGAGAACCGGCCGCCCGGCCATCAACGTCAAATCTCCGATGTCTGCCGCCGTCATGTCAGCGCCGTCGAATGTCGAGGCCACGATCAGGTCGGCCGATTGCGCCTCCCTGGCGACGATGCGTGTCGGCGAACCCACATGGCCTGCCCACGTGACGGAAAGTTCCCTTCCAGCATTGCCGAGGAACTGGTCGCGCAGCTTGTCCAATTGTTCCTCGATCTCGTGCTGCTCGAATTCCTTGAAGCGCTGCCGGCCGAGAGGGGTTGGAGCAAGCGGGATTTGGCACGCGGCGACCGCCGAAAGCGTAGCGCCGAACCGCTTGGCCAAGCCGGCCGCCAGCATGGTCCGCTCGCCGGTCGTCTGGTGAAAATCGACATAGACGAGAATCGTCTTGAACCGGTCCATGCCCACCAATCCGCTGTGGCGAACCGCGCTTTTTCGGTCCGACCGGTCCTCGCCCGCATCCCCGTTCCCGAGATGTCTCGGGTCATGAGTTTTGCTTTGAACGGGCCGACCGCGTCAATCTTGGCTTCGTCGCGATATTCGGCGGCGGGCGCCGGGTCAACGCCCGAGCGCCGGGTCCGCGCGTTTCCAGGGCACCTTCCTCGGCCGGAACGCTCGGTGGGAACGGGTGCGACACCGGAAAAAGGCGATGCCGTCGCACCTCACAAATCTGCGACCTGAACATCGGGAGGTTTGCACCGCTCCGATGTCGGATTAAGCTGACACAACCCTGGGCGGTCGGCGGCATCCCGATATGAAGAAGCAGGCAGTCTACAGTCGTTCCGCCCGGTGGTCGCCCGGACTGCCGCCGGCCTTCTCCGCGCCGCCGGATGAACCTCCGTTGCGCCGCCGCTTCTGGACGGCCCTGACCGCATTCTACGGCCGCCATGAGCGAGCCGTGCATTTGGCGTCGGCACCGGTTCTCGCCGCTCTGGCCGTCGCCGTCTACGCCGCGCTTCAGCCGGCGCCGCAGAATTTGACCCAGCGCGACATCGATTCGGCGGTCGTCTACACGCTGGACAATCTCCCGCCCGCGCCGGCCTTGGCCGCCGTCGCTTACGACATCATCCGTCCTTCGGTGGTCCAGGTGCAGGGTTTCAACCCTACGCCCGAAGCGGCGGAGGAGTTGGCGGAAGGCGAGCTCCCCGTGCCCGGCGAGCCTTTCACGATCGGCACCGGCGTGGTGATCAGCGAGGATGGCGTGATCCTGACCAACCTCCACGTCGCCATCGCGGCCCAGCATCTGATCGTGACCTTTGCCGACGGAACCGAATCCGAAGCTGAACTCATCGCGGCTGAGCCGGAGCAGGACCTTGCCGTCATCCAGGCTCGCATCCTGCCCGATGAACTGGTGCCGGTGATCCTGGCCTCGACGGCGGACCTGCTTCCGGGCGACGATGTCATCGCCGTCGGCTTCCCCTTCGGGATCGGCCCTTCAGTTACCGCCGGTGTCGTTTCCGGCTTGAGGCGCGAGTTGCGTGACGATGAGGGCGGAACCATTTTGACCAACCTCATCCAGTTCGATGCGGCAGCGAATCCGGGCAACTCCGGCGGTCCTCTGGTGAACGCCCTCGGCGAGGTGGTAGGTATCGTGACGGCCATCCTTAATCCGAGCGGTGCGGACGTGTTCGCCGGCGTCGGATTTGCCGTTCCGATCGAGAATGCGGCTGCTGCCGCGCCGGGAATGGATCCGTTCTAGGAGAGCTTCAGGGAAATGGACGCGCCCGAGACCGACGTCGCTGCTCTGACCGAGCGGGTTCTCTACGAACTGAAGAAGATTGTGGTCGGTCAGGATCATTTCCTCGAGCGCGTGCTGGTCGCTCTCCTCGCGCAAGGTCATCTTCTGGTCGAGGGCGTACCGGGACTCGCCAAGACTCTGACGGTGAACACGCTGGCCCGCATCGTGCGCGGCAGTTTTCGCCGCATCCAGTTCACGCCGGACCTGGTGCCGGCCGACCTTGTCGGCACAAGAATCTACAATCAGCGGACAGGGGAGTTCACCACGTCGCTGGGCCCGGTGTTCTGCAACCTGCTGCTGGCCGACGAAATCAACCGCGCACCGGCGAAGGTGCAGAGCGCGCTCCTCGAGGTGATGCAGGAGCATCAGGTCACGATCGCCGGCGAGACTCATCGCGTGCCGGAGCCGTTTCTGGTGATGGCCACCCAGAACCCGATCGAGACCGAGGGTACCTACCCGCTGCCCGAGGCCCAGGTGGACCGCTTCATGATGAAGGTGCTTGTCGGCTATCCGACCGAGGAGCAGGAATTCGTCATCGTCGAGCGGGTTACCGGGCCCGCGCAGGCCGTCGGCGCCGTCGCGACGACCGAACAACTTGCCGCCCTCCAGGCGGAGTGCCGCAAGAGCTACGTCGATCCCGAGCTGATCCAGCACGCCGTGCGCCTGGTGGCAGCGACCCGCGACCCGGAAGCGGCGGGTCTTCCGGCTCTCGCGCCTTACCTAACGTTCGGCGCCAGTCCGCGCGCAACGATCCATCTGATCGAGGCGGCGCGGGCGCTGGCGCTGCTTCGAGGCCGCAACTACGTGCTGCCGGAGGACTTGACGGATCTGGTGCCGGACGTGCTCCGCCATCGCGTAGTCCTCTCCTACCAGGCACTTGCCGAAGCGATGACCGCCGATCAGTTGATCGGGCAGATCATGCGGCACATCCCCGCCCCCGACAAACCGATGGAGACCCATGTCAAGGTCGCGGCCCGATCCTGACGCCATCCTGCAGCGCTTGGAGTGGACCGTCCTCAAGCGCCTCGACGGCTACCTCCAGGGCAACTACCGTAGCCTGTTCCGAGGCTTCGGGCTCGACCTTGCCGACCTTCGCGAATACGAGCTCCATGATGACGTGCGCCGGATCGACTGGAACGTGACCGCTCGCATGCAGGTCCCTTATGTGCGCGAGTATGACGAGGACCGCGAGATCACCGCATGGATCGTGCTCGACATGAGCCCGTCGATGGAGTTCGGCTCGCAGCAAATGAGCAAACGCATGGTGCTCGCCGAGCTGACGGCGGTCATGGCGCGTCTCATCATCCGCAACGGCAACCGGGTCGGGGCACTGCTCTCCGGCGGCCGCGGACTCGACCGCGTCGTCCCGGCACGCACCGGCCGACGGCAGGTGCTCGGCATCATGGATGAGGTCTTGCGCTGGCCGGAGCTCGAACGCGCGCCGGCCACCGACCTTACGGCCTTCCTGCGCGACGCGTTCCATGTCATTCGCAAGCGGTCGCTGGTCATCCTGATCTCGGACTTCGTGAGCACGCCCGGTTGGGCGGAGCCGCTCTCCATGCTGGCCGAACGCCACGAGATTCTCGCAGTGCGCGTGTTCGACCCGCTGGAGCGCATACTGCCGGCTCTGGGCCTGGTAGTCGTCCAGGACGCCGAGACCGGTGATCAGCTTCTGGTCGACACCGGCGATCGGCGTTTTCGAAAGCGCTTCATGGCGGCAGCCGAGCGCTATGAAGAGACTGTCCTCGCCGCCCTCAACAGTGCCGGCGTCGATGCGTTCGAGCTGTCGACGACGGACGACCTGGTCGACTGCCTGGTCAGGTTCGCCGATCTCCGCAAACGGCGCAGCACGCGGGCCGCCGCAGGCCGGCCGGGACGGCTCACGCAGGGTGCGGCCCCATGAGCTTCCTTTGGCCGGGCATGCTTTGGTTGCTGCTGCCGGTGCCGCTATTGGCCGTTGCCTACGTCTCCTTGCTGCGCCGTCGGAAACGCCACGCGGTCCGCTACGCCAATCTCCTTATCGTCAAACAGGCCCTCGGCGGACGCGCGGGCTTTCGCCGCCATGTCCCGCCGATCCTGCTCCTGGCAGCAGTGACACTCATGATCATTGCCGTGGCGCGACCCGAGATGGTCATCATCACCGCGAGCAATCGCGCCACGGTTCTCCTCGCCATGGACGTGTCCGGCAGCATGCGGGCGGATGATATCGATCCCAGCCGCATCGAGGCGTCGCGCGCCGCTGCCCGCGCCTTCGTCGGTTCGCTGCCGCGCGATGTGTCCGCGGGGATCGTGGCCTTCGCCGGAACGGCCTTCCTCGTTCAGCAGCCGACATTCGACCGCGAGGACCTCATCAACACGATCGACAGCATCGAGGTACAGCGGGGCACGGCCATCGGCAGCGCCATTCTCGTCGCGCTGCAGACGCTCTTCGGGGAGGCGGAATTCGATCTCGGCCAGCTCGGCCTCTTCATGCAAGGTCGACAAGGCCTTCCGCTCGACGAGCGGGCGGAACAGCCGGAGCCGATCGGGCCGCCCCCCGGAACCGAGCCCGGATCCTACGAGCAGGCGATCGTCATTCTGCTGACCGACGGCCGCGCCACAACCGGACCCGACCCGATCGAAGCGGCGCGGATGGCCGCCGATTGGGGCGTCCGCGTGTTCACCGTCGGCTTCGGTTCGGCCGAGGGCACCGTGGTGGAATACGCCGGGCAGCGCCGGCGTTCGCAGCTTGACGAAGAGACTCTGAGGCAGATCGCAGAGATCACCCGCGCGCAGTATTTCCTGGCGGCCTCCGGGTCGGAACTCGAAGGCGTCTACGACGTCCTGAACCGCCAGTTCATCGTCGAGACGGAGCGCACCGAGGTGACGGCGTTGTTCGCCGCGCTGGCCGGCGTTCTGACGATCCTCGCCGCAGGCCTCTCATTCGCCTGGTTCAGCCGAATTCTGTGACGACGCGGGCGGCAGCTTCGGACTAGAGCGCGGTGAGGCGATCGCAGGCCTCGCTCGTCACGGTGATGCTGCCGATATCACGGCCGTCTCGGTCACGATAGACGAACGTCGCCTCCGCGCCCCGATCGAGCAGTTCGGCGATCGCCGGGTCGTGGCAGGCTACGGCATCGAAGGCCATGGTGAAGGGGAAGCAAGTGAAAGCCGCGCATTGAGCAACGCCGAATCCGGGCACGATTTCGCGCCCCGGGTTCGGGCCGTCATAGGTATCGCGGTCGATGTCGATGATGTGCGTGAAGATGATCCGGACGCCCTCCGTCTCCACCGACACCAGCGTCACCGGCAGCCAGGACGATCGCGGGTCGAGTCTCGGCAAGTCCAAGCCGCGTTCGGCCGCAAGGGCCGCCACGTCGGCGGCCAGAGCGGGAT
>CAYOBK010000182.1:0-4510 GCA_964402275.1 uncultured Bauldia sp. | reverse complement strand
ACGACGACCTGTCCGGAACAGGTCCTCGGGCGTCCGCCGCCGATCGTCCGGGCGCGCCGATTGCGGCCGGTGGCGGTGTGCGGTCCGACGATGCGCGCCCTGCGCGCCAGGCGCGAAGGGGCCGGGGCCGGCGGGGCGGCCGACGGCGCCCCCGTGCCGGCCCGGAGGCGGCGCTTGCCACCGATCCATTTGACGGCAGCTCCGATCAGCCGGCCACGGTGCTGGTGCCCGCGGCCGATGTCGTCCGGCAGCCGGCCGCGCCGGCAATCGAGCGGCGCACCCGGACCGCCCGCTACTACGCGGCTCTCGATCTCGGCACCAACAATTGCCGCTTGCTCGTGGCGGCGCCGCGCGAGCGAGGTTTCCGTGTCGTCGATTCCTTTTCGCGAATCGTTCGTCTTGGCGAGGGTTTGGGCAAGACGACGCGCTTGTCGGACGCCGCGATGGACCGGGCGATCGCCGCGCTCGAAATCTGCCGCGGCAAGTTGGAGCGCCGTTCGGTGATGCGGTCACGTCTCATCGCCACCGAAGCCTGCCGCCTCGCCGAGAACGGAGAGGCATTTTTGAAGCGGGTGAAGGCCGAGACCGGCCTCGAACTCGAGGTCGTCTCGCAGGAAACCGAGGCGCGGCTGGCGGCGGCCGGATGCGCGTCGCTGAGCGCTCCCGCCGCAGCCGGCGCGATCCTCTTCGACATGGGGGGCGGCTCGAGCGAACTGGTGTGGATCGATCTTGCCACGGCCGCGTCCGGCCGGCGGCGCCGGATCTCGGAGACCATCCGATCCTGGCAGTCGCTTCCCCTTGGCGTCGTCAACCTCTCGGAGCGCCATGGCGGCGGGCGCGACGTCGACGACGCGACATTCGAGGCGATGGTGGCCGAGGCAGCGACGCTTCTGGAACACTTTCCCGAGGTCGAGGCGCTTGACCGCGCTGTCGCGGCCGGCGGCGTCCACATGCTTGGAACATCCGGCACGATTACCACCCTGGCCGGCGTCTATCTCGGTCTTGACCGTTACGACCGGCGAAAGGTCGACGGACTTTGGATGAGCGACGCCGACGTCGGCAGGATGATCGCCGAGCTTCGCCACACCGATTTCGACGCGCGCGTGGCCAATCCCTGTATCGGACGCGATCGCGCCGACCTGGTGCTGGCCGGCTGCGCCATCCTCGAGGCGATCCGCCGCCGATGGCCGTGCGGCCGCATGCGCGTCGCCGACCGCGGACTCCGCGAAGGCATCCTCGTCGAGTTGATGAGCGCCGACGGCATCTGGCGCCGCAGGTCGCGAGGGCGACGCAGTCGGCAGCGAACCAGCGGCAAAGCGAATGGCAAAGCGTGACGCCGAGTCGAGGCCGCTGGCCGTTCGCGTCAAGACGGCCAAAGGCAGGCGGGCCTCGTCGACGCGCTGGCTGCAGCGGCAACTGAACGATCCCTATGTCGCCCGCGCCAGGCGCGAAGGATACCGGTCGCGGTCCGCCTTCAAGCTGATCGAGATCGACGACCGCTACGGCCTGCTGTCACCCGGGCTGCGCGTGCTTGACCTCGGTGCGGCACCGGGCGGCTGGTCGCAGGTCGCGGCCGCCCGGACGAAGTCCGTGCCCGGGCATCCCACGGTCGTCGCCGTCGATCTGCTTCCGATCGATCCGATTCCCGGCGTGGTCTCGATCGACACCGATTTCCTCTCTGCCGATGCGGAGCGGCTGATAGCGGAAGCGATGAGCGGCCGGCGGCCGGATGTTGTCCTGTCCGACATGGCGGCGCCGACGACTGGCCACCGGAAGACCGACGCGCTCCGCACCGCCAACCTCTACGAAGCGGCCGCGGCGTACGCCGCAGAGCACCTTGCGCCTGGCGGCGTGTTTCTCGCCAAGGTCTTCCGCGGCGGCATGGAGGCGCAGATGCTGGCCGAGCTGAAGCGGGCCTTCCGACAGGTCGCTCACGTGAAGCCGAAGGCAAGCCGGCCGGACTCGGTCGAACTCTACCTTCTTGCGCGCGGATTCCGGGGCCTCTAGCGCTGAGGGGGGATTTCGACCGCGTCGGCCTCGGCGATGACTTGCCGCCGATGGCCGGAAATCTCGGCGCCCGCGCCGGTCGGGAGCCGCCAATAAGCAAAGGCCGACACAGCGGAGATCAGGCCGGTTAGCAGGAACGGGAGCACGAAATCGGCGCGAACGATCGCGTCGCCGCTCGACGTTGCCGACAGCGCCATGGCGGCAACGCTGATGCCGATGCTCATCCCGAGCTGCTGCACGACGGAACTCAGGGCCGACGCCCGGCTGATGCTCTCCGTGCTCACTTCGTCATAGGCGATGGCGTTGAGGCTCGTGAACTGCAGCGACCGGAAGAATCCGCCTACGAGAAGAACCGCGACGATCAGTGCGATCGGCGTCGTGATGGTGAATGCGGCGGGGGCGGCGGTGAAGAGCGCGGCGACAAGTGATGTTGCGACCAGGATCGACTTGAAGCCGAACCAACGGAGGATCGGACCCGCGAGGAACTTCATCACGATCGCCCCGAACGCTATGACGAAAGTCACTGCGCCGGATTCGAACGGCGTCATGCCGAAGGCAAGTTGCAGCATGAGCGGCAGCAGGAATGGCGTCGCTCCGACGCCGATGCGGAACAGCAATCCGCCGGCGATACTGGCGCGGAAGGTTGCATGACGCAGCAAGCCGAGATCGAGGATCGGATTGCGGGTGCGGCGGCTGTGCCAGACATAGCCGGCAAGCAAGGCGGCGCCGACGGCGAGCAGGATGAAGAAGAGGCCATAGGGCAGAACCCCGAGGCCGATGGACGTCGACCCGGTGACGAAGCTGGCTAGTCCGGCGCCGGCGAGGAACCAGCCGAGGCCGTCGAATCGCTCTCTGATCTCGCCGCGGATGTCGGGAAAAAAGATCGTCGCCAGCACCACGCCGAGAATCCCGACCGGGACGTTGATCCAGAAGATCCATCGCCATTCGAAATAGGTGGTGATGAACCCGCCGAGCGGCGGGCCGAGAACGGGCCCGATCAGCGCCGGGACGGTGAACCAGGCGAGGGCGCCGACGAGCTCCGATTTCTTGACCGATCTGAGGATGACCAGGCGCCCGACCGGCACCATCATCGCCCCGCCGATCCCTTGTGCGACGCGGGCGGCGACGAGTTCGCCGATCGAATTGGAGAGGCCGCAGGCGATCGAGGCCAGGGTGAAGACCACCAGAGCCAGCCGGAACACCAGCCGGACGCCGAACCGGTCGGCGATCCAGCCCGAGGCGGGAATGAACACCGCCAACGACAGGAGATAGGTGGTCAGCGCCAGCTTCAGCGTGATCGGGCTTTCGCCGAAATCGGCCGCGATCGCCGGCAGCGCCGTCGACAGGACAGTCGCATCCAGCGTCTCCATGAACAGCGCGCTCGCGACGATGAGCGGCAGAAGGATACGGTCGGGAATCATGGCGATGGGTCGCGCGGGGCGGCCGGACGGCGCCCGGAAAGGCCGTGGGTTTCTGGCACGGAATGGCCGGCCGGGTCCAGAAGGCGCGAGGCCGCATACGGGTCGCAGTCTTGGGCTTTCCTCAGTCGGGGCAGCGTGCTAATCACCGGCGCCAACCTTCATCCGACAGCGACCTGCGCCGCGGCCGTCACGACCCGGAAGCTGGCGGTTTTTCCGGAGTTTGGCATGGCCTCCATGATCGAAGCATCCACCGGCGGCGACGCGCTGACCTTCGACGACGTTCTGCTGCTGCCAGGGGCGTCCCGCGTGATGCCCGCCGACGCCGACGTCAGAACCCGGCTGACCCGGTCGATCGACATCAATCTTCCGATCATATCGGCGGCGATGGACACCGTCACGGAATGGCGCCTTGCCATCGCCATGGCGCAGGCCGGCGGGATCGGCGTCATCCACCGCAATATGTCGCACGAGGCCCAGGCCGAGGCGGTGCGGCGGGTGAAGAAGTTCGAATCCGGTATGGTCGTCAATCCGGTAACCATCGGCCCTCGGGCGACGCTGGCCGACGCGCTCGAGCTGATGAGCAGTCATCGCATCTCCGGCATCCCGGTCGTCGAGAGCGACGGCGGTGGCCCGGGCAGGCTCGTGGGCATTCTCACCAACCGTGACGTTCGCTTCGCCTCCGACCCGAAGCAGCCGGTTTCGGAACTGATGACCAGGGACAAGCTGATAACCGTTCGCGAGTCGGTCAACCAGGATGAGGCGAAGCGGCTGCTTCACCATCACCGGATCGAGAAGCTGCTGGTGGTCGACGACGATTATCGCTGCGTCGGGCTCATCACCGTCAAGGACATCGAGAAAAGCCGGCTCAATCCCGACGCCGTGAAGGACGAACAGGGCCGCCTGCGCGTCGCCGCGGCGACCAGCGTCGGCGCCGACGGTTTTGCGCGTTCGGAACGTCTGATCGATGCCGGCGTCGACGTCGTCGTCGTCGACACCGCGCATGGTCATTCCTCGCGCGTCCTCGAGCAGGTCGCGGCGGTGAAGCGCATCTCGAATCAGGTCGAGGTCATCGCCGGTAACAT
>CAYOBK010000181.1:0-15455 GCA_964402275.1 uncultured Bauldia sp. | reverse complement strand
GGCGAAGCCGCCCTCGGGCGCGCGCATGTCGGCGAGAACCCAGCCGATGGTTTCCTCGATTCGCTGCCGGAACAGTTCCTCCCGAGTGACCTGCCAGTGGCGCGTCAGCCAGGTAACCAGCTGGGCATTGTCGTAGAGCATCTTCTCGAAATGCGGGACCAGCCAGCGATCGTCGACCGAATAGCGCGACAGCCCGCCGCCGATGTGATCGTATATGCCGCCTTGGCTCATGTGACGAAGGGTCGTCACGACAAGATCGCGGTGTTGGTCGATGGAGGTGCGGTCGGCGTTCCGCCAGAGCAGCTCGAGCAGCGTCGGCTGAGGAAATTTCGGCGCGCCGCCCAGGCCGCCATTGCCCCGGTCGAAGAGGCCGGCGACGAGGTCCGCCGCCTGGTCGAGTGTCGTGCCGTCGGGCGGGCCACCGTCGGCGACGGGCGGCAGGGCGCGGAGATGCTCGAGCAGCGCCGTCCGATTTGCCTCGACCCTTTCCGGATACTCCATGACGGTGCGGTGCACGGACTCCAGGACGTCGACGAAGGCCGGCCGGCCGTAGCGGGTCGTTGCCGGGAAATAGGTGCCGCCCCAGATCGGCTCGGCGTCGGGTGTCAGGAACATGGTCAGCGGCCAGCCGCCCTGCTCGCCCAAGGCCTGAAGCGCCGACATGTAGATTTGGTCGACGTCGGGCCGCTCTTCGCGATCGACCTTGATGTTGACGAAGAGCCGGTTCATGACCTCCGCGGTGGCGTCGTCCTCGAAGCTCTCATGGGCCATGACATGGCACCAGTGACAGGCGGCGTAGCCGACGGAGAGAAGGATCGGGCGGCCGAGCCGTTTGGCCTCGGCAAGGGCCTCCGGTCCCCATGGCCGCCAGGCAACCGGGTTCGAGGCGTGCTGCCGCAGATACGGGCTGGTCTCGTTCGCGAGGAGATTGTCGGGCATGGATGCGATCCTGGCCCCTGAACTGGCACCGGACAACGGCGAGGACAACCTCGGCGCAAGCATTTTTGCCCTGTCGAGCGGACCGCCGCCCGCCGGGATTGCGATTGTCCGGGTCAGCGGGCCTGGGGCGCGGACGGCGCTCACGTCGCTCGCCGGCGGCGTGCCCGAGCCGCGGCGGGCGACGCTGCGGACGATCGCCGACCCGGCGACCGGCGAAGCCATCGACCACGGTGTCGTGCTGTTCTTCCCCGGACCCGCTTCTTTCACCGGCGAGGACGTGGCGGAGTTCCAACTGCATGGCGGCCGGGCGGTGGTGTCGGCCGCGCTGGAGGCGCTCAGCCGATTGCCCGGCTTCCGAGCGGCGGAGCCGGGGGAGTTCACGCGCCGCGCCTTCGTCGCCGGCCGGATGGATCTTACCGAGGCCGAGGGCCTCGCCGATCTCGTCGCCGCCGACACGGCGGCACAGCGCCGGGCGGCGATGGCGCAGATGGGCGGGTCGGCGCGGCGGCAGTTCGATGCCTGGGCGACGGCGCTGACGCGGGCGCGCGGTCTGATCGAGGCGGAGCTCGACTTCAGCGAGGAGGAGGGGCTCGGCAGCGTCTGGGCCGAGGAGGGCCGGTCGCTCGCCGCGGCGACGGGGGACGAGATGGAGGTGGCGCTTGCCGGTTTCGATCGTGCCCGCGCCATCCGCGAGGGCCTGGAGATCGTTCTCCTCGGGCCGGTCAACGCCGGGAAGTCGACGCTTCTCAACGCGATCGCCGGGCGCGACGTCGCCATTGTCTCCGAGGAGGCGGGGACGACGCGCGACCTCATCGAGGTGGCGGTCGACGTCGGCGGCTACCGCGCGACGTTGGTGGACAGCGCCGGCCTTCGCGAAGCCGACGGTGCGGTCGAGCGTGAGGGCGTCCGGCGCGCTCGCGACCGGGCGGCCATGGCCGACCTCGTCCTCTGGCTGTCGGACGGATCGGGCGCTGCCCGGCCTCCCGAATTATCGGACGGCACCGAGGTCTGGACGATCGCGACCAAGGCCGATCTTCGCGGCGGCGTTAATAAGATTCGGCCGCGAAACGGCACCGGCTTCGCGCTGTCGGCGAAGTCCGGCGAGGGCGTTTCCGAGCTGATCGAGGCGGTCGCTGCCTGGGCCGCCGGGCAGGACCGCGGCGAGGCCGCCATGGTGGCCCGCGAGCGGCATCGCGGGGCGGTCTGCGAAGCGATCGCGGCGGTCACGCGAGCCCTCGGTCGGGCCGAGGCGGAGATCGCCGCCGAGGATCTCCGCCGGGCGACGAATGCCCTCGGACGGATCACGGGCCGGATCGACTTGGAGGCGGTGCTCGATGTCGTCTTCAGTGAATTCTGCATCGGCAAATAGGTGTTTCACGTGAAACAGCCGGCCTTGTTTGATGTCATCGTCGTCGGAGGGGGCCATGCCGGAACGGAGGCGGCCGCCGCCGCCGCCCGTATCGGCGCCCGGACGGCGCTCGTCACCCACCGCTTCGACACGGTCGGCGCGATGTCATGCAACCCGGCGATCGGCGGGCTCGGCAAGGGCCACCTTGTCCGGGAGATCGACGCCCTCGACGGATTGATGGGCCGGGTCGCCGACGCCGCCGGCATCCAGTTCCGGGTGCTCAACCGAAGCAAAGGGCCGGCAGTCCGCGGCCCACGGGCACAGGCCGACCGGAAGCTCTATACGGCGGCGATGCAGCGGGAGATCCGCGAGACCGCCAATCTCTTCGTCGTCGAGGAGGCGGTCGAGGACCTCGTTATGGTTAACGGCCGGGCAGCCGGGGTGATGCTGGCGGGAGGAGTCAAGCTCGGTGCAGGCGCGGTGGTGCTGACCACGGGCACCTTCCTCCGCGGCCTCGTCCATATCGGCGAGACGAAGATACCTGCCGGCCGGGTGGGGGAGGCGCCGGCGATCGGCCTCGCCGCGACGCTGGAGCGCCTCGGCTTCCGCCTCGGCCGGCTGAAGACCGGGACGCCGCCGCGGCTGGATGGGACGACCATCGACTGGGCCGGGCTCGAGCGCCAGGAGGGCGACCGGCCGCCGGAGCCGTTCTCGATGCTTACCCAGCGGATCGAGACGCCGCAGGTCGACTGCCACATCACAGCGACGACCGGGGAAACGCACCGGCTGATCCGCGAAAACCTGGCGTTCTCGCCGCTCTATTCCGGGCAGATCGCCAGCCGCGGCCCGCGCTACTGCCCGTCGATCGAGGACAAGGTCGTCCGCTTTGCCGAAAAGGGGCGGCATCAGATCTTCCTCGAACCCGAGGGGCTCGACGACCAAACCGTTTACCCTAACGGAATCTCAACGTCGCTGCCGGAGTCAGTCCAAAAGGCGCTCGTGGCCTCGATTCCCGGGCTGGAAAAGGCCCGGATCCTCAGGCCCGGCTACGCCATCGAGTACGATCACGTCGACCCGCAAGAGCTCGAGGCGACGCTGGAAGCCAAGCGTTTACCCGGCCTTTACCTTGCCGGGCAGATCAACGGCACCACGGGCTATGAGGAGGCTGCCGCCCAGGGCCTCCTTGCGGGCGCGAACGCCGCGCTCGCGGCCGGCGGCGGCGCTGGGGTCTCGGTCTCGCGGGCCGAAGCCTATCTCGGTGTGATGGTGGACGACCTGATCACCAGGGGCGTTTCGGAACCGTATCGAATGTTTACCTCACGGGCGGAATACCGGCTGTCGCTCCGGGCCGACAATGCGGACCAGCGGCTCACACCGCTGGGAATCCGCCTTGGTCTGGTGGGAGCGGAGCGGGCGGCGGCCTTCAGCCGAAAGGCGGCCGCCCTGGAGCGGCTGCGAGCCCAGCTGCGGACGCTGACCCTGACGCCCAGCGAGGCACGAACCAAAGGCCTTGCCGTCAACCTCGACGGCGTCCGCCGGACGGCCCTGGATCTGCTGGCCCTGCCCGATGTCGACCTGGCCCGGATCCGGGGAGTATGGCCGGAAATCGGCCCGTTCCCGCCGGCGGTCGCGGCCCAGATCGAGGTCGAGGCGCGCTACGCCACCTATGTCCGGCGGCAGGAGGAGGATGTCGCGGCCTTCCGCCGCGAGGAGGCGGCGGAGCTGCCGGAGATCGATTTCGATGGCGTTGCCGGCTTGTCCAACGAGGTCCGGGAGAAGCTGAAGCTGGTGCGGCCGCGGTCGGTTGGCCAGGCCACGCGGATCGAGGGGATGACGCCGGCGGCGCTCTCGCTGCTTCTGGCGTCAGCCCGGCGCGGCGCGGATGGACGACGGCGCCGCGCGTGAGGCCGAGGCGGCGTTAACCGCCGCCGGCCTCGGGCGTGTTTCACGTGAAACAATCGAGCGGCTGACTCGCTTCGTCGCGCTGTTAACGAAATGGCAGCGCGTTAAGAATCTCGTCGGTCCGAGCGCGCTCGACGAGATCTGGATGCGGCACGTCGGGGATAGCGCGCAGCTCCTCGCGGTCGCGCCGACGGCGAGGCGGTGGCTCGACCTCGGCTCCGGCGCCGGCCTCCCAGGTCTCGTCCTCGCGGCTTTGCTGGCCGAAACGGAAGGAGCGGCGGTCCATCTCGTCGAGAGCAACGCCAAGCGCTGCGCGTTCCTTCGCGAGGCGGCGCGCGTCATGGAGGTGCCGGCGACGGTGCATCACGCGCGTATCGAGGACATCGCGGCGGATTGGCCGGAGACGATCGACGCGATCTCGGCGCGCGGGCTCGCGCCGATGCCGCAGCTCGCCGGTTGGCTCGTGCCGCTCCTCCTCGATCGCGGCAGTGTTGCCTATCTGCACAAAGGTCTGGACTTTGAACGCGAGTGGGCGGCAACGCCTCACCGCGAAAGATTCGATCTGATACAACACAGGAGTCGAATCGGTTCAGGAGTCATCGTCGAGCTCAAGGCGGCAGGCGCTGACTGATGCGGAGACATGAAAATGGCGCTTCCCAAACGCCCGCGGGTGATTGCGCTCACCAATCAGAAGGGCGGCGTCGGCAAGACGACGACCGCCATCAACCTTGGCACCGCTCTGGCGGCAACCGGCGAGGAGGTGCTGATTGTCGACATCGATCCGCAAGGCAACGCCTCGACCGGGCTCGGCATCGGCCGCGCCAAGCGGAAAGGATCGACATTCGAGGTGATGGTCGGCGAGGCGTCACTGACGGACGTCATGGTGGAAACGGCGGTCCCGCGGCTCTGGATCGCGCCGTCTTCCCTCGACGTGCTCGGCGTCGAGCTCGAGATCGCCGGCGAGTCGGACAGGTCGTACCGTTTGCGGCGGGCCATTGAGACGCTTGGATCGATTCGAGACCGAAACTTCAGCTACGTGCTGGTGGATTGTCCGCCGTCGCTCAATCTTCTAACGATCAACGCGATGGCCGCGGCGCATTCGGTGCTGGTGCCGCTGCAGTGCGAATTCTTCGCGCTCGAAGGGCTGTCGCAACTCCTCGACACGGTGAAACAGGTGCAGCGTTCGCTCAACCCGGAGCTTTCCATCCACGGCATCGTGCTGACGATGTTCGACAGCCGCAACAATCTGTCGGGGCAGGTGGTCGCCGACGTTCGGGCGCATATGGGCGATGCGGTTTACGACACGGTAATCCCCCGCAATGTACGTATCTCGGAGGCGCCGTCTCACGGCAAGCCGGTGATGCTCTACGACTTCAAGTCGTCGGGCAGCCAGGCCTATCTCAAGCTCGCCTCGGAGATCATCCGCCGCGAGCGCCAGATGGCCGCCGCCTGATCGATTCGGAAGCGGAACGAGGCAAGGAACGAAATGGCTGAGGAAGCGCGCAGAGCGTTGGGCCGGGGATTGGCGGCGTTGATCGGCGACGTCGAGGACGACAGCGAAGTCATCGAGCGGGTCCGATCGTCGGCCCGCCGGGTGCCGATCGAGTTCCTTTCCCCGAACCCGAACAACCCGCGGAAGTCGTTCGATGGCGAGGAGATGGAATCCCTGGTGGCGTCGGTCAGGGAGAAGGGCATCGTCCAGCCGATCCTCGTCCGGTCGGTCGGGAGCGAAGGCCGGTACGAGATCATCGCCGGCGAACGGCGCTGGCGAGCCGCGCAGCGGGCCGGCCTCCACGATGTGCCGGTGGCGATCCACCAGGCGACCGACAAGGAAGCGCTCGAGCTCGCGATCGTCGAGAACGTCCAGCGCGCCGACCTCAACCCGATCGAGGAGGCGACCGGCTATCAGCAGCTGATCGACGCCTTCGGCTACAGCCAGAACGATATCGCGCATTCGATCGGCAAGAGCCGGTCGCATATTGCCAACACCCTCCGCCTCCTCAAGCTGCCGGAGAAGGTGCGGGCCTATCTGCTCGATGGCCGCCTGACCGCCGGCCACGCCCGGGCGCTGGTCGGGGCGAGCGATCCCGAGGCGATGGCAAAGCGAATCGTCGAAGCCGGAATGACGGTGCGCGACGCCGAAGTCCTCGGCGATCAGGGGAAGGCGAATACCAAGCGGCGGGTGTCGAAGTCGAAGGATCCGGACACCGTCGCGCTCGAGAAGGCGTTGTCGGATGCCACCGGACTAAAGGTGGTGATCAATCATCGCTCCGGCGGAACCGGCGAGATCAAGATCCGCTATCTCAGCCTCGAACAGCTCTACGACGTCTGCCGGCGCCTGAAGTCCTGAACCGTCAGGCCGCGGGCCGTCGGCGCGTCCGGCCGGCGCGCGATGCGATGCCGAAAAGGCAGCGCTCGACGATTGCCGCGCCGACCCCGGGATGGAGCCTGGAGTCGATCATCGCCTGATTGAGCGCGCCAAGAATCCCGTTGAGATCGTCGATCGTCCATAGCCGCACCTGGCGCTCGATCAGCGGCCGCCGCGACGGCAAGGCCGGGGGCCTCAGAGATTGCAGGGCGGAGGCGAGGGGCTGACCGCGATCGACGGCGGCGCGGATGCGGTGCAACTGGATGAAATGGCGCTCGGCTGCGCCGCCGATCGTCGAGGTCGCCGTCCCCGCGGCGACGAGCCGGCGGAAGCCGCGGTCGAGCGCGCCGGGGTCGCCGATCGCCGCGGCGTCGATCACGTCGTCGATGGCGAACGCGGCGCCGTCACCGACCGTCGCGGCGACATCGGCGGCGGTGATGGCGCCAGCCGGCCCGGCGTAGAGGCAAAGCTTCTGAATCTCGTTGCGGCTCGCGGCCCGATCCGCGCCGAGAAGGCCGATCAGCGCCGCCCGCGCATCCGGCTCGATGGCGAGCCCCGCCCCGTGGACCTCGGCGTCGATCAGGCGCCCCAGCGCCGCGTCGTTGTCGGGGTAGCAGCCGATCGCGGCGGCCCGCGGCGACGTCTCGCAGAGCTTCCTCAGCGGCGCAGTCTTCCGAAGGTCGCCGGCCTCGATGACGATGAAGCTGTCGGCGGGCGGGTCGTCGAGGATCGCCGAGAGTGCGCCGGCGATCGACCGGTTCCCGCCGGCGCGGATGCGGAGGACGCGGCGGCCGGCGAACAACGAACCGGCATAAGCCTCATCGGCGAGCCGCCCGGTGTCGGCAAGATCGCCCTCCTCGAATCGTGCGACGGCGAGCGCGTCGTCCCCGACCAGTGCCTTGGCGATCCGATCGGCCCGCTCGGCGACGCCGCCCGAATCGGGACCGAAAAGGAGCACCACCGGCCGGTCCGGGCCGGCTATGAATCGATCGATCTCGGCGCCGCGGAGTTGCGTCACAGCTCCAATCTCCGACGGCCGTTTGGCCTAGACGACGACATTGACGATGCGGCGCGGCACCACGATGACCTTACGCGGCGCCTTGCCGTTGAGCGCTTTCCGTACCGCGTCGAGGGCGATCGCCGCGGCTTCGACCTCCGCGTTGGTGGCGCCCGCGGCGATCGACAGCTCACCCCGCTTCTTGCCGTTGACCTGCACCGGCAAGATGATCAGTTCGTCGACCAGCAGCGCCGGATCGGCCTTCGGCCAGGGGCGCGTTGCGACGAGATCGCCATGGCCGAGGGCTTCCCAGCAGGACTCGGCAAGATGCGGGATCATCGGCGCCATGATTTGTACCGTCAGCTCCAGTGCTTCGCGGTGGCTGGCGGCCAGCCCGGCATCCGCGGCACGGTCCTTCGCCGGGACTGCGGCGATCGCATTCACGAGCTCGTAGACCTTCGCCACGGCAACGTTGAAACGGAGGGCGGCAATGTGGCCGCCGACGATGTGCAGGGTGCGATGCGCGAGGCGACGGAGCGCGAGCGCCGGCTCCGACAGTTCGTTCGGCATGGCTGTCGCGGCCGGCCAAGACGGATCGCCAACGGCTTCGCCGACGATCCGCCACACACGCTGAATGAAGCGGTGCGCGCCGTCGACGCCGGCGGCCGTCCAGATGACGTCGCGCTCGGGCGGCGAGTCGGACAGCATGAACCAGCGGGCGGTGTCGGCGCCGTAGAGGTCGATGATGTCGGTCGGGTCGACGGTATTCCGCTTCGACTTCGACATCTTCTCGACCGGGCCGATCTCGACCGCCTCACCGGTGACCTTGTCGCGCGCGGTGCGCGTGTCGACGGTCTCGTCGACCTCGACTTCCGCGGGGCTTGCCCATTCGCCGTCGGCGCGGCGGTACGTCTCGTGCACGACCATCCCTTGCGTGAACAGGCCGGCGAAGGGCTCGGTCAGGCCGAGGTGACCGGTCGCCTTCATCGCCCTGGCGAAGAACCGCGCATAAAGGAGGTGCAGGATCGCGTGCTCGATGCCGCCGATATACTGATCGACGGGGAGCCATTTGTTAGCTGCCTCAAGATTAGTCGGCGTCGTCGCCTTCGGGTCGGTGAAGCGGGCGAAATACCACGACGAATCGACAAAAGTGTCCATCGTGTCCGTCTCGCGCCGCGCGTCGCCGCCGCAGTTGGGGCACGCGACCTTGCTCCATGTCGGGTGCCGGGCAAGTGGATTGCCCGGCTTGTCGAAGGTCACGTCCGACGGGAGCTTAACCGGCAAATCGGATTCCGGGACCGGCACCACGCCGCATTCGTCGCAGTGAATGATCGGGATCGGGCAGCCCCAGTAGCGCTGGCGCGAGATGCCCCAGTCGCGGAGCCGGTAATTCGTCTGGCGGGCGGCTTGCGGCGCTCCGCCCAATGTCGCGGCCTCGAGCCGGCGCGCCACTTCCTCCTTGGCGTCCGGCACGCTGATGCCGTCGAGGAAGTCGGAGTTGATCAACTCGCCGTCGTCGACATAGGCCTCGCCGCCCGAGGCGAACTGTTCAAGCCAGGCGACCAGGTCGGCCTCGGTGTCGAACCGGTCGACCGGGGCGACGACCGGCCGGATCGGCAGGCCGTATTTCGAAGCAAACTCAAAGTCGCGCTGGTCATGTGCAGGACAACCGAAGATTGCGCCGGTGCCGTACGCCATCAGGATGAAATTCGCGACATAGACCGGCAGCCGCTCGCTTGCGCGGAACGGGTGTTTCACGGTGACGCCGGTATCGTAGCCGAGCTTCTCGGGGGTCTCGCGCGCGGCGCCGGGGGTGCCGCGCCGCCGGCACTCGGCGATGAAGTCGGAAAGCAGGGGGTCACGCAGGCCGAGCGACAACGCCAGAGGATGATCGGGGGCGAGGGCGATGAAGGCGGCGCCGAAAAGGGTATCGGGCCGCGTGGTGAAAACCTCGACGTCGTCCGTGCCGTCGATCGGCTCGCCGTCGATCTCGAAGCGGACGCGAAGGCCTTCGGACCGGCCGATCCAGTTCCGCTGCATCAGCCGGACACGATCTGGCCAGCGGTCGAGTCGGTCGAGGGCGGCAAGCAAGTCATCGCTGAAGGCGGTGATCCTGAAGAACCATTGCGTCAGCTCGCGCTGTTCGACGACCGCGCCCGATCGCCAGCCGCGGCCGTCGATCACCTGCTCGTTGGCGAGCACGGTCTTGTCGACCGGATCCCAATTGACCGTCGCGTTCTTCCGGTAAGCGAGTCCGGCTTTGTAGAGATCGAGGAACAGCCGCTGCTGCTGGTGATAGTAATCCTCGTCGCAGGTGGCGAATTCGCGGTCCCAGTCGAGCGACAGGCCCATCAGCTTCAGCTGCGCCTTCATCGCCTCGATATTCTGCTGCGTCCAGGCGCGCGGATGGACGTGGCGTTCCATCGCCGCGTTTTCCGCCGGCATGCCGAAGGCGTCCCATCCCATAGGATGGAGGACGTTGTAGCCCTTGGCGCGCATGTAGCGGGCGGTCACGTCCCCCATCGTGTAGTTGCGGACGTGGCCCATGTGGATCCGGCCCGAGGGATAGGGGAACATCTCGAGAACGTAGTATTCCGGGCGCGGGTCGTCGTTTCGGGTGGCGAATACTCCCCGCGCGGTCCATTCCTTCTGCCACCGAGCCTCGGCTTCGGCCGGCTTGTATCGGCTCTGGCCTTCGTTCATCGGGATGCTCAACTCCGCGGCGCTCAGCCTATTGCGCCGGCGATCATTCATCGCAAAGCGGGGCGCCGGTCAACCGGCACCGCCGCGCTTGACTTTGCGCGGCATGCGCCCGAGACCCGCGCCATGTCCGACGCCGCCAGCCGCCTGGCCGAAATCCGACGGCGCGTGGCCGACGCAGAAGCGGCGGCAGGGCGGCCCGCCGGCAGCGTCCGGCTGATCGCGGTCAGCAAGTTGTTCAACTCCGACGCGGTACGGCCGCTTATCGACGCCGGGCACCGGGAGTTCGGCGAAAATCGTGTCCAGGAGGCGGTGCGGAAATGGCCGCCGCTGAAGGAGGCCTATCCGGACCTCCGGCTCCACCTGATCGGGCCGCTGCAGTCGAACAAGACGGCGGACGCGGTGCGGCTGTTCGATGCGATCCACAGCCTCGATCGCGACAGGATCGCGGCGGCGATCGCCGCCGAAGCGGCCAAGCAAGGACGCCGGCCCGACCTGCTGGTCCAGGTGAATACCGGTGGCGAGCCGCAAAAGGCGGGGGTCGCTCCCGAAGAGGCCGCCCTGTTCGTCGAGCGGTGCCGCATCGCGCACGGTCTTGTGATCGACGGGCTGATGGCGATCCCGCCCGTCGACGAACCGCCGGGGCCCCATTTCGCGCTGCTGGCGAAGCTGGCGGACAAGGCCGGACTGCGCCGGTTATCGATGGGAATGAGCGGAGATTTCGAGCTCGCGATCGCGTTCGGCGCGACCGACATCCGCGTCGGCGAGGCGATACTCGGCCCGCGGCCGGCAGCTGGGCGACACGGTTAAGCGCTTGGGGTTCGCCGGTCCGGCGCTCTTGCTAGCGCCATCGCGAGGGGCCAAATATTCCTTCAGACTCATAACCGATTCCCCCCGATCGATGGGTGGTACCCGCATGGAACGTTTTGTGACGAAGCGGCGGATCTTGATCGTCGATGACGATGCGATGCTGCGCGACAGCCTTACCGAACAGCTGTCATCGCACGAGGAATTCGAAGTCGTTCAGGCCGGCACCGCCGCCGAGGGCGTGGCAAAATCAAAGGCCGACCACATCGATCTCGTGGTCATGGATGTCGGACTCCCGGATTTTGACGGCCGCGAGGCGGTGAAGCTGCTTCGCCGCGACGGTTTCCGCGCTCCGATCATCATGCTGACGGCGCAGGATTCGGAGGCCGACACCGTCGTCGGACTCGACGCGGGCGCCAACGACTATGTGACCAAGCCATTCCGGTTCGCCGTCCTTCTGGCGCGGGTCAGGGCGCAGCTCCGTCAGTTCGAGCAGAGCGAGGACGCGACGTTCAAGGTCGGCCATTACACGTTCCGCCCGAGCGCCAAGCTCCTGGTCGACGAAGGCGGGCAGAAGATCCGGCTTACGGAGAAGGAGACGGCGATCCTCAAATACCTCTACCGCGCCGGCGAGAAGGCGGTGACGCGCGATGTGCTGCTCCACGAGGTGTGGGGCTACAATAGCGGCGTCACCACGCATACGCTCGAAACGCATATCTATCGGCTGAGGCAGAAGATCGAACGGCGGCCGGCCCAGGCGGAATTGCTGATAACGGAAAGCGGCGGATATCGGCTTGCCCCCTAGCTGCGCCATCAGACCGGGGGTGCCGTGTTGACCCTCGAGACCGACATGGACCTGATCGGCGAGGTGCCGATCTTCGCCGACCTCTCGTCCGATCAACTCAGGCTGATTGCGTTCAGCTCGGTCCGCAGGGACCTCAGGCAGGGCGACGCGCTCTTCAGCCGCGGCGACCTCGCTCATTCCGGCTTTGTCGTGGATACCGGTGCGATCGAGCTGACCTGCCGCGACGACCGCGGCCGGACTTCACGCCAGGCCTGTCGTCACGGATGCCTGATCGGCCATGTGCCCCTCTTCGTCGACACACGCCGCCCGGCCGACGCCATGGCGCGCGGCACCGCCTCTGTGCTGGAGATCAGCCGGCAAATGATGACGCGCATGCTGCGAGAATATCCGGCGGTGGCGGAGGTCCTCTGCCGCCGCCTATCGGAGCGCATCGCCGGTACGCTCGGCGAGTTGCAGCGCGTGCGGGAGAATCTGCTCGCGATCGGCGGCTGAGGCGCCGGCGTCGATCGTCGCGATCACCGGAACATGGTCGGAAGGCCGCGGCCAGCCGCGCGCGTCGCGCAGGATCTCGATGCGGCGCAGCCGATCGCCGAGCGACGGCGTCACCCAGATATGATCGAGACGCCGGCCGCGATCCGATGCCCGCCAGTCGTGCGCGCGGTAGCTCCACCAAGTATAGAGCTTCTCTTCCGGCGGAACGAAATGCCGCGCGACGTCGATCCAGCTGCCGCCGGCGCGAATCCTCTCAAGGCGACCGGTCTCGGCCGGCGTGTGGCTGACGACCCTCAGCAACTGACGATGCGACCACACGTCCTGCTCCATCGGTGCGACATTGAGGTCGCCGACGAGGACGGCGTTGCGGCCGGATATTTCGGCCGACAACCAGCCCGACATCTCGTCGAGGAAAGCGAGCTTGTGGCCGAATTTGGGATTGAGTTCCGGATCGGGTTCGTCGCCGCCGGCGGGGACATAGAAATTGTGTATGTCGATAGTCGATCCGCCGTATGCCAGCGTGACGCGGAGATGCCGTGCGTCGCCCCTCGCGCAGAAATCCTGTCTTGCCTCCTCAAGGAACGGCAGCCGGGAAATGATCGCAACGCCATGATAGCCCCGCTGGCCGCTAACGGCGATATGGCGATAACCGAGCCGGCGGATGGCGCGATAGGGAAAGTTGCCGGCGAGGCATTTGATCTCCTGCAGGCATAGGACGTCCGGGGCATGGCGGCGCAGCAGCCGCGTCACCAAGCGGATCCGCAGCCGCACGGAGTTGATGTTCCACGTTGCGATTGTAAGCGGCATCGGACCTCGTCGGCGCCGATTTGTTAAAAGGCCGGGCGGCGAAGATCAACCGGTCAGCCGCTGCCGCGAAAATTGAGGACACGGAAATAATCGCCGTCCACCGGCTGGTTGATCTCCGTCTCGTACATGACGAAGGTGATGGCGTTGCCGCGTGCGTCGACCGTGACCCATTGGCGAAGGTCGTAGGTCTGACGATCGAAATAGAGCGATAGCCAGCTGCCGTCATCGGCGGTGGCGAGGACGAGGATGATGAACTCCTCGCGGTCGAGGATGACGTCGCGGACGAGATCCTCCGAGGTGAGGTTGGTGGTCTGCGCGAGGATCGGCGCGAGGGGCGTACGGGCAAGGCGATAGAAGTTCTGCGTGCCGCGCCCGCGGTCATCCACCGACATGATGTTGCCGTTGGAGATCACGACCAATTGCGACGGGGGATAGTAGTTGAGGCGCAGCAGGCCAGGCCTGGCGAAGAAGAATTCGCCCTCGGACAATTCGTTCGGACCCGGGCCGATCTGGAAGAACTGGCCCTGCAGCGTTTGCATCTGATTGAAGCGCGAATTGACCGCCTCCAGCGCCTGCATCTGGGTGAGGTCGATCTGGCCGAATGCCGGCCGCTGCCGGGGGAGCGGCACTTGCGCCGTCGCAGTGACGATCAGCCCGACCAAAGTCAGACCGGCGATCGCGATCGTCGCAAGTTGGCGGACTGCGCCAATCGTTCTCCAGGGCATCTGTCTGTGCGCGGGTCGTCGGCGTCCCATCGGTTTCGGGACGCAGTTAGGATTGCGATGTGGCATTTCCGAGACCGGGGGATCAATAGCCTTCGTCGGCGCCCACCAGAATCTCGCGCTTGCCGGCGTGATTGGCCCGGCTGATGATGCCCTCTTCCTCCATGCGCTCGATGATCGACGCGGCCCGGTTGTAGCCGATCGAAAGCCGGCGCTGGATGTAACTGGTCGAGGCCTTCTTGTCGCGAATGACGATAGCGACGGCGCGATCGTAGAGGTCGTTGGACTCGTCGTCCGGATCGGCAAATCCGCTGCCGCCATCCTCGTCTGGATCCTCGGTGATGGCCTCGAGATATTCAGGCAGGCCCTGCTTCTTGAGGTGGGCCACAACCTTCTTGACCTCGTTGTCGCTGACGAAAGGCCCGTGGACACGGGTAATGCGGCCGCCGCCCATCATGTAGAGCATGTCGCCCTGGCCGAGCAACTGCTCGGCGCCCTGCTCGCCGAGGATGGTGCGGCTGTCGATCTTCGAGGTAACCTGGAAGGAAATGCGCGTCGGGAAGTTCGCCTTGATGGTGCCGGTGATGACGTCGACCGACGGTCGCTGCGTCGCCATCACGACATGGATGCCGGCGGCGCGCGCCATCTGGGCAAGGCGCTGGACCGCGCCCTCGATGTCCTTGCCGGCGACCATCATCAGATCGGCCATCTCGTCGATGATAAGGACGATATAGGGCATCGGCTCGATATCGAGCTGTTCGCGCTCCATGATCGGCTCGCCCGTCTCCGGATCGAATCCGGTGTGAACCGTCCGCGACAGAACCTGCCCACGGGCGGCCGCCTGGGCGAGACGGGCATTGAGGCCGTCGATGTTGCGGACGCCGAGCTTCGACATCTTGCGGTAGCGGTCTTCCATCTCACGGACGGTCCATTTCAGCGCCACCACCGCCTTCTTCGGATCGGTGACCACCGGCGTCAGCAGATGCGGAATGCCGTCATAGGCCGAGAGTTCGAGCATCTTCGGGTCGATCAGGATCAGCCGGCATTGCTCGGGCGGCAGCCGGTAGACCAGCGACAGGATCATGGCGTTGATCGAGACCGACTTGCCGGAGCCGGTTGTGCCGGCGACCAGGAGATGCGGCATGCGCGACAGATCGGCGATCACCGGTTCGCCGCCGATGTTCTTGCCGAGGCACAGCGGCAGCGGCGCCTTGTGGTCCTCGTGATCGCCGGTCGCCAGCAACTCGCGCAGATACACCGTCTCGCGATGCTCGTTCGGGAGTTCGATGCCGATGGCGTTCTTGCCGGGGATCACCGCGACGCGGCAGGCGATAGCGCTCATCGACCGGGCGATGTCGTCGGCAAGACTAATGACGCGCGACGTCTTGATGCCCGGCGCCGGCTCGAGTTCGTAGAGCGTGACGACCGGTGTCAGGAGGTGCGGGATGCCGTCATAGACGGAGAGCTCCAGCATCTTCGGGTCGATCAGGATCAGCCGGCACTCCTCCGGCGACAGTCCGTAGACAAGCGACAGGATCATGGTGTTGATCGCGACCGACTTGCCCGAG
>CAYOBK010000180.1:0-3520 GCA_964402275.1 uncultured Bauldia sp. | reverse complement strand
TCGACACGAAGACCGGAATGCGTGTGCGCCGCAGCGTGTCCCACCGCAGAGCTCGGGGATTGTGGGCGGCGACCAGCATCGATACGAGGATGTTCTCACCCAAGCGGTGCAGTTTCTTGCCGAGCGTTTCGGGGTTAGCCGCCGGCCCGGGCACGAAGCCGAAATGCTGCATGATGCGGACGATTTGCCCGGCCTCGGCGGGAGTCGCCTGCGCCAGATTCGCTCGCACCGCTTTGATGGCCGTGGCGCCCGGTTGTGACAAGTAGCAGCCGAGACGATCAAGCGAGTACCCGATCGATGCTTGCATTCGGCGAGCCCAGCCGATCGCCGACATGGCTTGCCCCAGCACCGGAACATGCTCGGTCCAGAGGTGAAGCTCACCGATGTGGTCGCCCTCGGCCAGCTCCTCGCCGTCCGGCATCACAAACCGTTCACCGTGATAGGCCGTTATGGACAGGCGAAAGATGCATTCCGGATCGTCGGCGAACTCGAACACGCCGATCCTTCGCCGCAGCGCCGCGTCGCCGGCGAATACGGCGCCGGCAAACGCCGCGCGTGCCGCCCTGCGAAGGTGTGCGAATCGGGTCACGTCGTCATTCGGGCGGGATCGTCCAAGTGCTCTGCGGCGCAAAGTGGTCGTGTAATGCCTCACATCCAGCGACGAAAATCTGCGTAAAATTGAGTGTTAATTGTAGGCCGACCGCGAACGCACGATTCATCAGGGTGGAAGTTAATACTAACCTCTAATCCTAACTAAATCACGCCGATGACAACGCGCCTGAGTTGCTGTTTGGAAACAGGCGCCCCATGCGGGCTCCAGGGAACAGACATGAACGCAGGCAGTCATCCGAGACCCCCGGACATCGGACCGGCACTTCCGGCGGCAGGCAGGCCGCAATGAAGCACATCGTCATCGGCGGCAATGGCCTGGTCGGCCGGCAGCTCGCGGGCGAGTTGCTCCAGCGCGGCGAGGAAGTCGTCGTCGTGGATGTCGCACATTCACCGGTGGAGATGCAGCGCGACGTATCGTTCGTCATGGTCGATGTCGCCGATCCGGTTGCGGTGACGCGCATTCCCATCAGCGCGGACGACGTGATCTACAATCTCGCGGCCCGGCGGCCGGGGACGCCGGTGGCGCGACGCCGACGCCACGAACACTACTGGTCCGCGAACTACTACGGGACCTTCCACATGCTCGAGGCGATGCTGCTGGCGGGCGCCTCGCGGCTGGTGCAATTCTCGAGTGACCTGGTCTACGGCAGGACCGATGGCGCGGTGCAGACCGAGACGATCCGCACGACGCCGCTGGGCGAGTTTGCGTGGAGCAAACTTGCCGCCGAAGGATTGGTCGAACCCTATCGCGACCTCGGAATGCGGATTTCGATCTTCCGGCCCTGCAGCATCGTCGGGCCCGGCCGCTACGGGGTCCTCACCCGGCTCTTCCCGCTCGTCGATCGGAATCTTCCGGTACCGATGTTCGGGGACGGCCGGCAACCGCGACAGCTCGTTTCGGCGTTTGATTGCGCCAGCGCCGCCATTGCCGCATGGGAGGCCGGGCTGCCTAACGAGGTCTACAACCTCGGATCCGAGGATCCGCTGCCGCAGCGCGAGGTGTTGGCGCGGGTAATCCGGGAGGCCGGCAGCTCCTCCAGTCTTCTGCCGATGCCGGTGGCGCCGGTCAGATTTTTGCTGGGGACCCTCGACCGGATCGGCCTCCCGCTCCGAGAACCGGACCGTTTCCTGATCGCCGACAAGCCGCCCTGCCTGGACGCGTCCAAAGCAAAGGCGCAACTCGGTTGGCGGCCGACCCATACCGACGTCGACCTCGCGCTCCAGGCGTATCGCGAGTATCGAGCGGGACTTTCGGCGCTGCCCGCGAGCGCGATCGCTTTGCCGGCCGAGTAGGCCGGCCCATCGCGCGACCAAGCGCGCTTTCGCCGGCATTTGCAGATCGCCCTCGGCACTCTACAGTGCAAACCTGATCGGCCGAAGCGAGTCGGCCGCGGGGGAACGTTGGGGGGATGAGTGCTGGTCTGCAACCGGTAGTGCCGCTCGATTCGCGACGCTGGCGGCGAACGCTATTCGACGTGATCATCGAACGCGCGCGTGCCCGGCCATCGGCTCCGGCAATCGAAGATCAGGAACGACAGCCCCTCACCTGCGCTCGGCTTCTCCTCGGTGCCCTTGTTCTCGGCCGCAAGCTTGCGGCATTGACCGCGCCCGGCGAGCGAGTCGGCGTGCTGCTGCCGAACGTCAACGCCGTTGCCGTCGCGATCCTGGCGCTGCACGCCTTCGGCCGGGTCCCGGCGATGTTCAACTACACGTCGGGAGTGAACGATCTCACGGCAGCAGCCCGTGGCGTCGAGGCGAAGACGGTGATCACCTCGCGCCGGTTCGTCGATGCCGCGAAGCTCGACGACAAGGTCGCGGCGCTCGGAAAGCGGCTGAAGGTGGTTTACCTCGAGGACGTCCGGGAGAGCGTCGGGCTCTTCGACCGGCTGCGCGGCCTGCTGCAAGGCCGCCGCGCCGAGAAGGTCTATGGACAATTCCGCGGCCGGCCCGACGACGTTGCGATCGTCCTGTTCACCTCGGGTACCGAGCGTCAGCCGAAGGGGGTGGCCTTGACGCACGCCAATCTGCTGGCGAACATCTATCAGGTGCAAGCCACGATCGGCTGCAGCGACCAGGACGTGATGCTGAACGCGCTTCCTGTCTTCCACGCCTTTGGACTGACCGGAGGCTTGCTGCTGCCGCTGGTGATCGGGTTCAGGGGCGTCCTCTATCCGTCGCCGCTCCACTATGAGGAGATTCCGAAGCTCGCCCGAAGTTGCGGCGCGACGATCATGATCGGCATCGATACGTTCGCCGCCGGCTGGGCACGCGCCGCCGGCCCGGGCGACTTCGGTACGCTTCGGTTGATGGTGCTCGGGGCCGAGAAGGTGAAGGACGCCACGCGCCGGCTGTGGCAGGAGCGGTGTGGGATCGAAATCCTCGAAGGCTACGGCGTGACCGAGGCCGCGCCGGTCCTGGCGGTGAACCTGCCGGGGCAGAACCGGGTCGGATCGGTCGGTCCGCTCCTGCCTGGAATCGAAATGCGCCTCGATCCGGTCGAGGGAATCGAGACCGGGAAGAAGCTGGTCGTGCGCGGCCCGAACGTCATGGCCGGTTACATCTTCCCCGACCGGCCCGGCGTTCTGGTGCCGCCGCCGGGCGGCTGGCATGACACCGGCGACATCGTCACCGTTGACGAAGCCGGTGCGATCACGATTGTCGGCCGGGCCAAACGGTTCGCCAAGATCGCCGGCGAGATGGTGTCGCTCGGCAATATCGAGCTGTTGTTGCGGGAGAGATGGCCGGATGCCGAGCACGCGGTCGTCGCCGTGCCCAGCGAAAGGCGCGGGGAAGCGCTGGTGGCGATCTCGAACTCGGCGGCGGTGACGGTCGACGCGATCGGCGCTGCCGCGCGCGCCGAAGGCCTCAGCGAATTGACCGTTCCCGGCAGGGTGATCATCGTCGACTC
>CAYOBK010000179.1:0-1883 GCA_964402275.1 uncultured Bauldia sp. | reverse complement strand
GGCAGCGGTTGGATTCGAGGAGGCCGCCGGGCCCGAAAGCGCCGACCTCGTCATCCTCAACACCTGCCACATCCGCGAGAAGGCTTCCGAGAAGATCTACTCCGAGCTCGGCAAGCTTCGCCTGATGAAGATCGATGCCGCGCGCCGGGGCCGCACCATGACGATCGGCGTCGCCGGCTGCGTCGCGCAGGCCGAGGGCGGGGAAATCGCGCGCCGCGCGCCGGCGGTCGATTTCGTCGTCGGTCCGCAATCCTACCATCGTCTGCCCGAGCTGATCGCGGAGGCCGAGGCGGGCAGGCGCGTCGTCGCGGACGATCTCTCCGCAGGCGAGAAATTCGCCGGATTCATGCGCGTTCCGAGCCGGCGCCGCCGCAGCTTTTCGTCCTTCCTGACGGTGCAGGAAGGCTGCGACAAGTTCTGCACGTTCTGCGTTGTTCCCTACACGCGCGGGGCCGAGTTTTCGCGGCCGGTGGAGGCAATCGTCGCCGAGGCCGAACGGCTCGCCGAAACCGGCGTCCGCGAGATCACGCTCCTCGGACAGAACGTCAATGCATGGCACGGCGCCGGACCGGACGGGCGCGCCTGGGGACTTGGCCGCCTGCTGTTCCGCCTCGCCGAAATCGACGGCGTCGACCGGCTGCGCTACACGACCAGCCACCCGCGCGACATGGCCGATGAACTGATCGCCGCGCATCGCGACCTTCCGGCGCTGATGCCCTATCTCCACTTGCCGGTGCAGGCGGGATCCGACCGCGTGCTGAAGGCGATGAACCGCAGGCACGCCGCCGCCGATTATCTCCGGCTGATCGAACGCATTCGCGCCGCGCGGCCCGACATCGCGTTGTCGGGCGATTTCATCGTCGGCTTCCCCGGCGAAGAAGAGGCCGACTTTGCGGCCACGCTCCGGCTCGTGGAGGAGGTCGGCTACGCGTCGGCCTTCTCGTTCAAATACAGTCCGCGCCTCGGGACCCCGGCCGCGGAGGGGGAGCAGGTGGCGGAGCCGGTCAAGGCCGAGCGCCTCGCCAGGCTGCAGACGCTCCTTGCCGAGCAGCAGGCGGCGTTCAGCCGCTCGCGGCTCGGGATGCGAATGGACGTGCTGTTCGAGAAGGAAGGCAGGAAACCCGGTCAGATCGTCGGCCGCTCGCCGTGGCTGCAGCCGGTGCAGGTCGATGCGCCGGCGGCGCTCATCGGCGCGATCGAGGAGGTCACGGTGGACGCACTCGGAACCAACAGCCTTTACGCCAGCCTGCCGCATGCGGGCCGGCCGGCGGCCCTCGCCGAGGCGATGATTTGACCGAGATCCGCACGCGTTCCGGTGAGCCCGAGACGTTCGCGCCGGACCCCACACAGGTGATGGTGGCGTTCGACGACAACCGCCTGGCGCGGACCTTGTTCGGCGAATTCGACCAGAACCTCGCCATGATCGAACAGGGCCTGGGCGTCGAAGCGGTGGCGCATGGCAATCAGGTGCTGATCCGCGGCCGTCCGGAGAATTGCGCACAGGCGCGGCTCGCGCTCGACATGCTCTATGGCCGGCTCGAACACGGCCACGACATCGAGCCGGGCGACGTCCACGGCGCGATCCGGATGGCGCTGGCAACCGACGCGCAGCTCAATCTGCCGACACTGGAGCCGCGCAGCCGGCTGGCGATGGCACAGATCGCCACGCGCCGGAAGGTGGTCATGGCGCGGTCGCCGGCACAGGACGCCTATATCCGCGCGATGGACGCGGGGGACATGGTGTTCGGCATCGGGCCCGCCGGCACAGGCAAGACCTATCTTGCGGTCGCCTACGCCGCCTCGCTGCTCGAGCGCGGAATCGTCGACCGGCTGATCCTGTCGCGGCCGGCCGTCGAGGCCGGTGAGCGGCTCGGCTTTCTGCC
>CAYOBK010000178.1:0-6817 GCA_964402275.1 uncultured Bauldia sp. | reverse complement strand
GAAATCTTCGAGCGCGAGGCGAAGACACTCGGCGGCGCCGATTTCCTGGCGCAAGGGACGCTCTATCCCGACGTCATCGAGAGCGTCTCCTTCACCGGCGGACCGTCGGTAACGATCAAGTCGCACCACAATGTCGGCGGCCTGCCAGAGCGGATGAATCTGAAACTGGTCGAACCCTTGCGCGAACTGTTCAAGGACGAGGTGCGCGAGCTCGGCCGGGAGCTTGGCTTGCCCGAGGGCTTCGTGCATCGCCATCCCTTTCCCGGTCCGGGGCTCGCCATCCGCTGTCCCGGCGAAGTGACGGCGGCGAAGCTGGCGATCCTCCGCAAGGCCGATGCGATCTATCTCGACGAGATCCAAAAGGCCGGGCTCTACGATGCGATCTGGCAGGCTTTTGCCGTGCTGCTGCCGGTCAAGACCGTCGGCGTCATGGGCGACCAGCGGAGCTACGATTATGTCTGCGCGCTGCGGGCGGTCACCTCGGTCGACGGGATGACCGCCGACTTCTTCCATTTCGACCAGGAGTTCCTCGGCCGCGTCGCCAACCGCATCGTCAACGAGGTCAAGGGCATCAACCGCGTGGTCTACGACGTGACCTCGAAGCCGCCCGGCACGATCGAGTGGGAGTGACGGGCAGCGGCGGGGGTTGTCGCATTGACGAACGAATGTCGCCTCGAGCCCGACCAAGGTCGCGCGCGGATCGACGAGGTTGCGACTCCGACACCGCCCCAGCCCAAGGCGGCCATGCGAGGGAGGGCCGATTTGCCCGCGCCATATGCCGGAAGTCGCTGACCTCCTTCTTGCCGTCTGCATGTTCCTCGGCGCGGTGCTCTACACCTCGGTCGGCCACGCCGGAGCATCGGCCTATCTCGCACTGATGGCGCTGTTTGGCACCGCTCCGTCCGTCATGCGCCCGACCGCGCTCGCCTTGAATATCCTCGTCGCCAGCTTCACGTCGCTTCGTTACCTCCGTGCCGGGATGTTTCGATAGCGCACCTTATGGCCGTTTCTGGTCGGATCGGTCCCGTTCGCATTCGCCGGCGGCGCTGTTCAGTTGCCAGTTGCGGTTTACCGCGCGGTCGTCGGGGTCCTGCTCTTGATCGGAGCGGTACGCCTCCTTTGGCCGAGGCAGGCGATCGGTGTGGCGATGACGGCCGATCCCCCGATTTGGCTGGGGGCGCTCTGCGGTGCCGGCATCGGACTCTTGTCCGGTCTCACCGGAACCGGGGGCGGTATCTTCCTCTCGCCGCTCATTCTGTTCGCGCATTGGTCCACCGCCAAGCTCGCCACCGGCGTGGCGGCGGTGTTCATCCTTTGCAACTCGGTTGCCGGATTGCTCGGAAACGTATCGTCCGTGGGTCAACTCCCGAGCACTCTGCCTCTATTCGCCGCGGCCGTTCTGCTGGGTGCGATTATCGGCACCACGATGGGAATTCATTTCTCGAACAACTTCATTCTCAAGGCGCTCGCGCTGGTCCTTGTCATAGCCGGTGCGAAGCTCATCGGCATCTACTGAACGGCGAGGTCTGGCGCCATCGCCGGGAGAGCTCGGGCGGAACGGCCGGATTCGGAAGCCCAGCGCCGCGTGCAGGCCTGCCTCGCACCGCGGAATCCCGCCATTCCCGGTGAGGCATCTTCCCGTTTCCCGGCCGATCGGCTAATTCCCTTGCATCCCGATAGGAGCCGGCTTTGTCGATCACGCCCGAACCCAACCGCGTAACCAGCGCCGACATCCGCGCCCGGAAGGGCGGCGTTCCGATCGTCGCGCTGACGTCGTATCATGCCCATACGGCAGCGCTTCTCGACAAGGTCGTTGACTTCATCCTCGTCGGCGACTCGCTCGGCATGGTGATGCACGGGCTGAAGAACACCATCCCGGTCACCCTCGACATGATGATCCTGCAGGGCCAAGCGGTGATGCGCGGCGCCGAACAGGCGCTGGTGGTGGTCGACATGCCGTTCGGCTCCTACGAGGAAAGCCCCGCCGCTGCCTTCCGCTCGGCCGCGCGGATCCTCAAGGAGACCGGCTGCGGCGCCGTCAAGCTCGAGGGCGGCAGGCGCATGTCCGAGACGATCCGCTTCCTCGTCGAGCGCGGCATCCCGGTGATGGGGCATGTCGGACTGACGCCGCAATCGATCAACACGCTCGGCGGCTTCAAGGTGCAGGGCCGGAGCGAAAGCGCCGCCGAAGATATCGTCGCCGATGCCCGCGCCGTGGCCGACGCGGGAGCCTTCGCGCTGGTCCTGGAAGGCGTAGTCGAACCGCTCGCGCAAAGGATCACGCGGGAGGTCGCGATCCCGGTGATCGGCATCGGCGCGTCCGCGGAGTGCGACGGCCAGATCCTGGTGTTGGAGGACATGCTCGGCCTCAGCCCGAACGTGCCGAAATTCGTCAAGCGCTACGGCGCTCTCGGGGAACACATTGCCGCCGCCGTCGACGAGTATGCGAAGGACGTCCGGGCGCGGCGTTTCCCGGGCGCTGAGAATACCTACCAGCCGCGGCCCGATGATGGCGGGCGCGTTGCGCCGCTCAGAAGGCGCGGCTAAGGTCGCGCCGCCAGGCCGGCGAGCCAAGAGTCGAAACCGTCAATGTCCGACGTATTCCGCGAAGTCTCAGAGGAGCTGCGCCGCGATCAGCTCAAGCAGCTCTGGCAGCGCTTCGGCAAATTCGTGATCGGCGGCGCCGTGGTGATTGTGGCGATCGTCGCCGGCTATCAGATCGTGCAGGGCATGCAACAAAGCCGTTCGGCCGCGTCCGGCGACCGCTATCAAGCGGCCGCCGATCTCTATGCCGACGGTGAGCTGGAGGCGGCGGAAGCGGCCTTTCTCGCGCTCGCCGAGGACGGCTATGGCGGCTACCCGACGCTGGCGCTGATGAGCGCCGCCAATATCCGCACCGAACGGGGCGACCTGGTTGGAGCGGCGGAGGTCCTGGATGCCGTCGTTGCCGACGCCGGCACCGAGGCGCGGCTCCGCGACATCGCGCGCGTCCGCGCCGCCTACTATCTCGTCGACACCGTCCCCCTGGCCGAAATCAGGCAACGTCTCGAGCCGTTCACCGAGGCGGGCCATCCCTACCGGGTCGTTGCGCTCGAGATCATGGCGGTCTCGGCCGTTGCGGCGGGGGAGTTTGACCTGGCGCTCGAATGGGTCATCGGCATGGCGCAGGACCCGTTCGCCAGCCAGCCAAGCATGGCGAGGGCGAACTCGCTCTTTTCCTACATTCTCGAACGGCGCCCCGAGGCGGAGCCGCTCCCGGCGGCCGACCTGCCGGCCGGGCTCGCGCCGGCGCTTCAGCCGGGCGCCGCCGGCTTTGCGATCGACGATCTTCCGGCGCCGGCCTTCAATCCGGCCGCGCCGGCTCCCGCGCCGGAGCCCGAACCCGCGCCGGCCATCCCGTTCGGCAACGAGCCGGTCGTTCCGCTTGCGCCGGGCTTCAATCCGGCCGCCAACTGACGCGTCGATGTCGCGGCGCTTCGAGGTTGCCCTGATCGGGCGGCCGAATGTCGGCAAGTCGAGCCTGTTCAACCGGCTGGTCGGCCGGCAGCTGGCGCTGGTCGACGACCGGCCCGGCGTCACGCGGGACCGGCGGACCGGCGAAGCCCGGCTCGGCGACCTGACCTTCACCGTCGTCGATACCGCCGGCCTCGCCGACGCGACTGATGACAGCCTGGCCGGTCGGATGCGGCGGCAATCGGAGAAGGCTATCGCGGAGGCCGATCTGTCCCTGTTCATGATCGACGCGAGATCCGGCGTGACGCCGGCCGACGAGTCGTTTGCGGCCATGCTTCGGAAATCCGGCAAGCCCGTGATCGTCGTCGCCAACAAGGCCGAAGGACGCCGGGGCGAAACCGGTGCCTTGGAAGGCTACGCGCTCGGCCTCGGCGATCCCGTGCCGATCTCGGCCGAACATGGCGACGGTTTCGGCGGCCTTCACGACGCGCTCGCTGAGATACTGAACGATGTCGCTGCGAATCCGGCCGATGAAACCGGGGAAGACCGCGCCACGGCGAAGCCGTTGAAGGTGGCGATCGTCGGTCGCCCCAACGTCGGGAAGTCGACGCTGGTCAACCGGCTGATCGGCGAGGAGCGGCTTCTCACCGGGCCGGATCCCGGAACAACCCGCGACGCGATCGCCGTCGATTGGGAGTGGGCGGGACACAGGTTCAAGCTTCACGACACCGCCGGCCTTCGCCGCAAGGCGCGGGTCCAGGAGAGGCTGGAGAAGCTGTCGGTTGCCGACACGCTGCGGGCGGTCCGCTTCGCCGAGCTTGTGGTCATCGTGATCGATGCGACCCAGTCCCTGGAAAATCAGGACCTGCAAATCGCCGACCTTGTCGCCGAGGAAGGCCGGGCGGCGGTTGTCGCCATCAACAAATGGGATCTCGTCAAGCAGAAGCAGGCGGAGCTGGCCAAACTGAAGGAAGCCGCCGAGCGTCTGCTGCCGCAACTTCGGGGGATCGCGCTGGTGCCGATCTCGGCCACGAAAGGCAGCGGCCTCGACACGCTGATGGAAGCGGTCCTCGCGGCAGACGCAGTTTGGACGCGGCGGCTCCCCACCGCCGATCTCAACCGCTGGCTGACCGACGCGACAGCGCAGCACACCCCGCCGGCCGTATCCGGACGCCGGATCAAGCTGCGCTACATCACCCAGCCGAAGGCGCGGCCGCCGACCTTCGTCGTTTTTTGCTCGCGACCGGACGCGCTTCCGGCCGCCTATCAGCGCTATCTCGTCAACGGCCTGCGCGAGACGTTCGGCCTGAAGGGAACGCCGATCAGGCTGATCCTTCGCAGGGGCGACAACCCCTATGCGAAGAGGAGCCGCCGCGGCTAGCGCGCGGTCAGTGGTAGGAACGGTACTCGCCCGCGCGCAAATCGTAGAGCACGCCATTCCGGTCGAATGCAGGCGAGAGCATCCTGACGACGTGACCGACGACAGTCTCCGGCTCGGGCAACCCTGCCGGATCCTCGCCCGGCATCGCCTTGGCGCGCATCGCCGTCCTGAGCGGTCCGGGGTCGATCAGATTGGCGCGGACGCGCGTCGACTTCATCTCCGCCGCATAGGTCCGAACCAGCGCCTCGAGCGCGGCCTTCGAAATCGAATAGGCGCCCCAGAAGGGGCGGCAATTGCGCGCCGCGCCGGATGTGACGAACAGCGCGCGGCCGGCGTCGGATTGGCGGAGCAACAGATCCATCGAGCGGATCAGCCGCCAGTTCGCGGTGACGTTGACCGCCATAGCCTGGTCGAGGACCTTGAGGTCGAGATGCGCGAGCGGCGTTAGTACGCCGAGGATGCCGGCATTGCCGAACAGCGCATCGAGTCGGCCCCAGCGCTCGTGGATCGCGGCGCCGAGGCGGTCGATCGCGTCGCCGTCGGTGAGGTCGAACGGCACAAGCGTCGTTTCGCCGCCTTTGTTTCGGATCGCGTCGTCGAGCGCTTCGAGCCCGCCGATGGTGCGCGCAACGGCAACCACATGAGCACCGGCCTCGGCCATTGCGATCGCCGCGGCGCGCCCGAGGCCGCGGGACGCTCCGGTCACCAACGCAATCCGCCCGCGAAGTTCGGCGGGCACTAGACGGTCTCGGCGATCAGCGTTCCCGAGCGCCAGCTGTCTGCCTGTTCGCGATCGGTCAGTTTCGTCGGGTATTGTCCGGTGAAGCACGCGTCGCAGAACTGCGGCTGTCCCGCCTCGCGGTTGGCCTCGCCGACGGCTCGGTAAAGGCCGTCAATCGACAGGAAGTCGAGGCTGTCGGCCTTGATGAACTCCGTCATTTTCTGCACCGACATATGCGATCCGATGAGCTTGGACTTCTCCGGCGTGTCGACGCCGTAGAAGCATGAGTCGGTCGTCGGCGGGCTGGCGATCCGCAGATGCACTTCCTTTGCGCCGGCATCGCGGACCATCTGGACGATCTTCGACGACGTCGTTCCGCGCACGATGGAATCATCCACCAGCACCACGCGCTTTCCGTTGAGGATGTCGCGATTGGCGTTGTGCTTGAGCTTCACGCCCATATGCCGGATCGAATCGGACGGCTCGATAAAAGTCCTGCCGACATAGTGGTTCCGGATGATCCCGAGTTCGAACGGAAGGCCGGCGGCGGCCGCGTAGCCGATCGCGGCCGGCACGCCGGAATCCGGAACCGGAACGACGAGGTCGGCTTCGGCCGGCGCCTCGCGCGCGAGTTCGGCGCCGATCTTCTTTCGGACATTGTAGACCATACGGCCTTCGACCAGGGAATCCGGGCGCGCGAAGTAGACATATTCGAAGATGCAGAAGCGCGGCGCTGCAGGTGCGAACGGCTTGTGGCTGGTCAGACCGTCATTGGTTACCACGACCAGCTCGCCGGGCTCGACATCGCGGACATGCTTTGCGCCGATGATGTCGAGCGCGCAGGTCTCGGATGAGAGGATCCATGCGCCGTCGAATTGTCCGAGCACCAGCGGCCTGACGCCGAGCGGATCGCGGCACCCGATCAGTTTCTTGCCGGTGAGACAGACGAGCGAGTACGCGCCCTCGACTTGCCGCAAAGCGCCGACGACGCGATCGAGCAGCCGATCGGCACGCGCCGTCGCGATCAAATGGAGAAAGACCTCGGTATCGGACGTCGACTGGAAGATTGAGCCGCGCGCCTGCAACTGGCGTTGGAGAGCGGTGGCGTTGGTGAGGTTGCCGTTGTGCGCGATCGCGAAGCCGCCGCCGGAAAACTCGGCGAAAAGCGGCTGCGTGTTGCTGCCGAGCGACCCGCCCGTGGTCGAGTAGCGGACATGACCGATCGCGCGGTCGCCGGGCAGCCGGTCGATGACGGCCGCTTC
>CAYOBK010000177.1:0-2044 GCA_964402275.1 uncultured Bauldia sp. | reverse complement strand
GACACGGCTCGGGCTCACGATCTGTTACGACCTCAGATTCCCGCAACTGTTCCGTTCGCTCGCCCATGCCGGCGCGACGGTGATGGCGGTGCCGGCGGCCTTTACCCGGCAAACCGGTCAGGCGCATTGGCACGTCCTCCTTCGCGCCCGCGCGATCGAAACCGGCAGCTTCGTCCTCGCCGCCGCGCAAGGCGGCAAGCATGAGGATGGCCGGGAAACCTTCGGCCACAGCCTTGTCGTCGATCCTTGGGGGCGCATCCTCGCCGAGGCCGGCGAAAAGCCGGGCATCATTCTCGCCGAAATCGATCCGTCGGCGAGCCTGGCGGTGCGGCGCCAGATACCGACGCTGCAGCATGACCGCGCATTCGCGCCGCCGCAGCCGATCGAGATCGCCGAGGCGTCGTGATCCACTACCAACTAGTCTGCGAAAAGGGAGATCGGTTCGAAGCGTGGTTTCGCGGATCGGCCGATTTCGACCTGCAGGCCAGAAGCGGCCAGGTGGCGTGCCCGATTTGCGGTACCGCGGCGGTCGAGAAGGCGCTGATGGCGCCGGCGGTCCGCGCCTCCGCGGCCGAAGGTCCCGAGGAGGCGGAAACGGCCCCGAAGACCGAAGCGGAACAGGAAACGGTGCGGCTCGCCGCCGGTCCGGATCCGGCCTTGTCCGACGCGATGGAAATGGCGCGGCGGATCAGCCGTGAGGTCAAGCAGCGCTCGGAGGATGTCGGGCGCCGGTTCGCCGAAGAGGCGCGGAAGATCCATTACCGTGAGACGGAGCCGCGGAGCATCTATGGTGAGGCGACCGGGAAAGAGGTGAAGGAGATGCTGGAAGAGGGCATCGAATTCCACCCCCTGCCGGTGCTGCCGGAAGAGCGGAACTAGCGCCGCCCGCCAGCCGTCCGCATCGCCGCCGTTTTTGCCGATATCCTGTGCGCAAGCCGCGCAGAACGAGAGGCCCCGCTCCGGCGGGGCCTTCGCTTTGTGGCGACCCCGCCGCGAGCCCGTCGAAAAAAGCAAAACCGGTATGTCGAATCGGCCGGTGCCAAATCGTCGTCATGGCGATAGAAGCTCTTCCCTTCGGAGACCCGCCATGACTGCCTCAGCCAACCGCATGCGCTGGATAGCGCTCCTCGTCCTTTGCCTCGGCGACTTCATGATCGTGCTCGACACCACGATCGTGAACGTCGCGCTGCCCTCGATCCGCACCGATCTCGGCTTCTCCGAGACCGGCCTCGTCTGGGTCGTCAACGCCTATATCCTCACCTTCGGCGGCTTCCTCTTGCTCGGCGGAAGGCTGGGCGATCTCTTCGGTCAGCGCCGCATGTTCCTCTACGGCATCGTGTTGTTCACGCTCGCCTCGGCCGCCTGCGGGCTCGCCGGCTCGCAGTGGATGCTGATCGTCGCGCGGGCCGTCCAGGGCTTCGGCGGCGCCGTCGTCTCGGCGGTCGCCTTGTCGCTGATCATGACGCTCTTCACCGAACCCGCCGAACGGGCGCGGGCGATGGGCTTTTTCGGCTTCGTGATGGCCGGCGGCGGCACGGTCGGCGTGCTTCTCGGCGGCGTCCTCACCGATGCCCTCAACTGGCACTGGATCTTCCTCGTCAACCTGCCGGTCGGCGTTGCGGTTTTCGCCGCGGGGCTGCGGCTCCTTCCGGACACGGCCGGCTCGGCCGAAGGCGCACGGCTCGACGTCTGGGGCGCGGCGACCGTCACCGGCGCGCTGCTCCTGGCCGTCTACGCCATCGTCAACGGCAACGAAGCCGGCTGGGGCTCGGTGCAGACCGTCGGCCTTCTGGTCGCGGCGGCGGTGCTGTTCGTCGCCTTCCTCGCCGTCGAATCGCGGGTGAAGTCACCGCTGGTGGCGCTCGGGCTGTTCCGCCTGCGCAATCTCGCCACGGCCAACGTCGTCGGCGTCCTCTGGTCGGCGGCGATGTTCGCCTGGTTCTTCATCGCCGCGCTCTACCTTCAGGTCGTGCTCGGCTACGATCCGCTCGGCGTCGGCCTCGCCTTCCTGCCGTCGACGCTGATCATGGCGGCCTTCTCGGTC
>CAYOBK010000176.1:0-1876 GCA_964402275.1 uncultured Bauldia sp. | reverse complement strand
GATCAATGCCGGCGACGGCGGGCACGAGCATCCAACGCAGACCTTGTGCGATCTCTTCACGCTGACAGAGGAGCACAAGGATTTCCGGAACCTAAACATCACGATCTCGGGCGACCTCAAAGGGAGCCGCACGATCCACTCGCTGGTCTACGCCCTCGCCCGCCTCGGTTCGAAGATGCGGCTGCTGCCTGCGAAGGGCATGGAACTGCCGGCGAATGTCGAACGGCGGCTCCGCAACGAATTCGGCGGCCGCACCGAGGCCGACGAGTCGGCGATCGGCGCGTGGTACATCACGCCGGACCAGCCGCACCAGCCGGCCCTGTTCACCGAGCCTGAGCTGCCCGGGCCAAGCCCGGCAGAAAATCGGGTCGATGCGGTCTACGTCACGCGCTACCAGAAGGAGCGGCACGCCGACAACGGCGAGCGCGACTATCCGCGCGTCGACAAGAAGTTCCTGCGCGATCCGAAATATTCCAAATCGAGCGTGCTTCACCCGCTGCCGCGCGTCGACGAGCTCGACACCGACCTCGATACCGACCGCCGCGCCGCCTATTTCCGCCAGGCCGCCTATGGCGTGCCGGTTCGCATGGCGCTGATCGCGATGATCCTCGGCCTCGATCCGGCGAAGCGCTTGCGGACATTTGCCGGCGGCTTCCGCGACACCGACGCCATCGTGATCGACCAGCCCGAAGGCGCGGGCCTCAAATGCCCGAACCGCAACTGCATCAGCCGCGACCGGTCGGAAAAGGCGCATCTTCGCGACAAATTCACCTACGTCACTTACGCACCCCCGGTTCTGCGCTGCTTCTACTGCGAATCGGACATCGACGCCTTTGTCATCGGCGACAAGCGGCATCGGCGCATTTATTCGCGCCAGCCGAAACCGGCAACGCCCCGCAACCTCGTTTGCTTCGCCGACGAGGCGCAGGCGCGGGAAGCCGGCTTTTCCCAAGGCTGACGCGCCGCCTCACGCGCTTGTTGCCGGTGGCCGGCTCACCGGATACCGTCGGCACTCGGTATCGGTCGCCGTTCGGCGGCCGGAACGGAGGTACGGTTGGTCGATCCGGCTTTCATCGAACAGTCGGCATGGGCCCTGATCCTGGCGGGCGTCGCCGGCTATCTCGTCGGCTCGGTGCCGTTCGGGCTGATCCTCACCCGCTTCGCGGGGCTGGGCGACATCCGCGACATCGGCTCGAGGAACATCGGCGCCACCAACGTGCTGAGGACCGGGCGGCGGGACCTTGCCTTCTTCACCTTCCTCCTCGATGCCCTGAAAGGCACGATCGCCGTTGCCCTTGCCGGCTTCTGGTGGGACGGGCGGATCGCCGCCGCGGCCGGCATCGGCGTCTTTCTCGGCCACGTGTTTCCGCTGTGGATCGGCTTCCGCGGCGGCAAGGGCGTCGCCACCTATCTCGGCGTCGCGCTGGGGCTTTACTGGCCGGCGGCGCTCGCCTTCGCCGCGGTCTGGCTCGGCGTCGCCTTCACCTCGCGCTATTCGTCGCTGGCGGCTCTGGCGGCAAGCCTCACCGTGCCGCTGGCGATGCTGATCGCTGGCTACGACGAATGGGCAGCGGTGACGGCCGGCATCGCCATCGTCCTCTGGCTCCGCCACATCGGCAACATCAAGCGGCTCCTCACCGGCACCGAAACCCGCATCGGCAGCCGCGCCTGATGCCGGGAGGCGCGACGGCGGGCGACCGCCTCGACGACCGAGAGCGGTTGGCCTGGCTGAGGCTGATCCGCAGCGAGGGCGTCGGCCCGGCCGGTGTTATGGCGCAAACGCCACCCCCTAGATGTTGCACGCGATCTTGGTATGTTCGGTCTCCTCCCCACTCACTGCCCCCAATTGGGGCGTCTGGGGCTTGACCATTGCGAG
>CAYOBK010000175.1:0-7454 GCA_964402275.1 uncultured Bauldia sp. | reverse complement strand
GACACCAGTGGGCGCAACCTACCATGCGCCGGCGCGGAATTGTCAATTGCGTCCCGCCGCCCGAAATCCACCGGCACGCTCCCACCGGGAGCCCCGACTCTTGCCAGCGAGTCACGGCATATTGTAGTTTCGTGTTCGTCGGATACGACATATCGAGCGGCGGAACCTCGGTTTCAGAAACAGAGCATCGAGAACGCTGCCTGGCGACAGGCAGCGAACGGGGGCTGATTCTGACCGACCCAGTGAGAAGGAACTCGGCCGATGGGCTGGACGGACGAGCGCGTGGAACTATTGAAGAGACTCTGGGCTGAGGGCCTCAGCGCCAGTCAAATCGCGGCGGAACTGGGTGGAGTCACCCGAAACGCCGTCATCGGAAAGGTGCATCGCCTCCAACTGTCCGGCCGGGCCAAACAATCGGGCGGACCGCGGCCGCGCCGGGCAAGGGTACCGCGGGGGCAGCGCGCAGGGCGGCCGATGACGATCGGCAACACCGCGCTCAAGTTGCAGCGTGCGCCGCTGCCGCGCCGGATCCCGATCGAGGACATCGTGGTGCCGATCCCGCTCCGGAAATCGATCCTTGCCCTCAACGAGAAGACATGCCGGTGGCCGGTCGGAGATCCCGTTGATGAGGATTTCGGCTTTTGCGGACATGAGCCGCGCGACAACGCTCCTTATTGCGAGTACCACGCCAGGGTCGCCTACCAGCCGCAGATCGAGCGGCGGCGGGAGAGACGCGCAGCGGTCGGTTAGTCGCGCCTGAACACCACGCCTCCGAGCCAGCCGGATGCGGCGGCGATGGCGACCACGGCCAAGGCGTAGAGCCATGGCTGTTTCCTCGATGCGTCGTAGATGAACTGTTCGGCGCCCGTCTTGATGATCTCGAGTGTCTCCACGGCCGACGTGACCACCTCCCCGCGGTCGAACATCAACACCTCGACAACGTAGCGGCCGACCGGGATATCGGCGGGCAGGTTGAAGGTGGTCCGGAAGATTGTGTCGCTCGGCCGGTCGACGACGCCGAACGCCTCGCTGTAGCGGCCCGCCGCGACCTGGAGCCGTACCAATGCCGCCGCAAAGGCGCGCCGCTCGATGCCGGTCACCTGCGACGTCGGCACGACCGTGTCGAGCCCAAGGCCGAGATCATCGAGGTCGGCACTTCCGGCGATCGTGTCCAAAGGTGCAGTGGCGTGCAGCGCGTAGAACGCCGGCACGCCGGCGAACGTCTCCGAACCGCGGTTGATCCACATGCCGAGCAGCCGTTCCTTGCGCCGCGTCGTCAATGACTGCGACGGGCCACGCAGCACGACCACGAGTTCGACGCCTTCCGTCGGCCGGTCGAATTCGAGCGCGCCAAAGACCGTAACGTCCGCGCCGGTGAAGTTGGACGTGATCGCGACTTGCTCGGACGACAGGACAACGACGATCGTCTGTGCCCAGGCGGGAAGCGTGATGCCGGTCATCAGTGCAAAAGCAAGCGCGATGCGCCTCATCCGACGACCTCGCTGATCGTGAACTGCTCCGCGGGCGGCGTCACCAAATCGACCAGAAATCGCGTCCCGACCGTAATGACCAGGACGGCAAGGAGGGCGCGCAGCGTCTCGCCGCCGAGGACCAGCGCCGATCGGGCGCCGAATTGCGCTCCGACGACGCCGCCGATCATGAGCAGCACGGCCAGCACCGCGTCGACGCTTTGATTGGTGACGGCATGGAGCAGCGTTGCCACCGCCATCGTGCCGACGATCTGCAACAGCGACGTGCCGATGACAACGTTGGTGGGGATCCGGAGGAAATAGACCAGCGCCGGCACGACCAGGAAGCCGCCGCCGACGCCTAGCAGGGCGCCGAGGAGGCCGATGGCGGCGCCGAGGACGATCAGCGGGATGATGCTGACATGCATCCGGGCAACGCGGAATCGTGTCTTGAACGGTAGACGCCGCAGCCAGGCCTGACCGAGTTCCTCACGGAGCGGAAGCGGACGGCCGCGCCGCTTTGCGACGATTGTCCGCACCGATTCGATGAGCATGGCAACGCCGACGAAGCCGAGAAGCCCGACATAGGCGACGGCGATGATGAGATCGAGCTGGCCCGATTCGCGGAAAATGCGGAACAGCTGCACGCCGATGGCCGAGCCGATAACGCCGCCGATGAGCAGAACGCCGGCGAGCTTCAGATCAACGGAGTTCCGCCGCCAGTAGGCAAGCGCCGCCGACGAGGAGGAGGCGACCACTTGCGCCGCCCCGGTGCCGACGGCGACAGCGGTCGGAATGCCGGAGAAGATCAGGAGCGGCGTCAGCAAAAAGCCGCCGCCGACGCCGAGCAGGCCGGACACGAAGCCGATCGCCGCGCCGATGCCGATGATCAGCAGGACACTGACTGGCATTTCGGCGATTGGAAGATAGAGCTGCACAGGCGCAACCGCTGGGGATGGATTTTGGGAGCGGCCGGTCGGATGGAAGGCCTTGAACGATAAAGCTCTGGCCCCGGAAAGCTGTCAATGCGCGACCGGGCGCGACCAACGGCTCATGCAGCCTGGTCGGTCAGCACCCTGAGCAGGTCCTCGTCGATGATGCCCGTCGGCTCGATCCCGATCGCCAACTGGAATGCGCGGACGGCCTCGTAGGTCATCGGTCCGGCAACGCCGTCGGCGGGACCGGGGTCGAAGCCCCGCTCGATCAGCATCGCCTGAATGGTGCGAACCAGCTCATCGTTGCCCGGCGCCTCGACGCGCTCCTCCGGCCCGTCCCAACCACCGTCCGGTATTGCGACGGTGTTGGCGGCCGCCGGCGCGCCGGCAACCGACCACGCGGACACCGCGGCCCGTGCCGCCGCGAGCTGCCCGGGGGTCAGGGTGGCCGCGACATCGTCGCGGCGGGCGGCGGCGTCGGCATCGCCTTGCTCGGCCGCCAGCGCGAACCATTGATACGACGCGAGGAAATCGGCGTCCGTGCCGATGCCGCGCGCGTAGATGACGCCGAGATTGTACTGGCTGTCGCGGATGCCGTGCGCGGCCGCGGCGGTGAACCATTCAATGGCGCCGGCGAAGTCCGGCGTATCGCCGATGCCCTGGCTCAACAGAACGCCGAGATTGTGCATCGCCATGACGTTGCCCTGCCCGGCGGCCAAGAGATACCATTCATAGGCACGCTGGCGATCCTGGGCCACGCCCAGCCCTTGCTCATAGAGGGAGGCGAGATGCTGCTGGGCGACCGCAAGGCCGGATTCGGCGGCGCGTTCGAACCAGATTGCCGCTTCGACAAGGTCGCGCGCGACGAAGCGGCCGTCGGCATAGCGGGCGGCGACTTCATAGAGTGCCGTGGGATCGCCGGAGGCGGCGGCGGCGCGCAGGCGTAACGATCCGACCGCCTCCTCCGGCATGGGGTAGGCAACCGCCACGTCGTTGGCGGGAATGGCACCGAGCGTCATCGGATCGGGGCCGACGGCAGGCGGCAGGCCGAGCGCCGGTTCCGGCACGGCCGCGTTCGCCAGATCGGCGCCACCCTCGGGGATGGCTATCGGCGCGACCGGCGGGTCCGCAAAGAATGCGCCCGGATCCGGGGTATCCGCCGGAGCCGGCTCGACCGCCGCCGACGCTTCGCCACCGTTGGTCGCGGGGTCGCTGCCGCCACCGAAGGGCTGAAGGATCGTCAGCACGGCAATGGTGAGGACGATCGCGCCTGCGGCAATGATGAGCGGGCGGCGGTGGTCGCCGATCATGCGGCGAAGGCGTCCCTTCGGACGGTCCTCGTCCTCCTCCGCGCGCGGGCTCGCGGCGCGTTGCATGGCGTGTTCCGCCGCGGCCGCCTGCGCGGCGCGCCGGGCGGCGGCGATGAAGTCCGCGCGGCGCTCGCGGTCGGCGGCCGTCGCGGCGACTTGAGGCCGCGGCGCATCGGGGCCAAGCGGCTGATCCGGCGGGATCGGATCCCAATCGTCGGCGTCGGTCGCCTCAGCATCGGCGCCGGACGCAACAACTGCCCCGCGGCTCGAACCGCCGCCGGAGCGACCGCGGATTTCCTGCTCGAGACCGCTCAGGCGGGCGACGACGCGATCGAGCGTCTGATTGACCTGGTCGATCGAGTCGCCGGTCTCGCGGTCGCTGTCCTGCGCGGCCTGCTGGAGCGCCCTCAGATCCGACTTCAACGCGTCGAGCGCCGCGGACCCGGGCCGCGAGCCGCCCAGATTGGACAGCTCCCGCACAGCGTTTCGCGCCGCTTGCTGGATCGCCTCGGGCGACTGATGGCCGGCATTGGTGACCACCTGCTCCAGCTTGCCGAGATGCTCCTGGATCAGCCGCAACGCGCCGTGGTCGGCGGAGACGTGGTCGAGCCGCGCCATCAGGTCCGCGACCTGACGTTCGAGTTCGGCGAGCCCGGCGGTCGGATGATCGGTCGCATCGAGCTGATCGATGCGACCGGAAAGCTGGGCAAGCTGATCCTCGATCTGCCGCAGCTCCGCCGCATGTTCGGCGGACGGATCGGCGTTGCTGAGCTCATCGAGCCGCTTCGCGAGCGAGGCGAGGCGGGATTCCAGGTCGTCGAGGCTCCGGGCCTCGAATATTTTGCCGCTGATCGCGCCGTCGAGGCGCTGCGCCAGCGCGTGGATATTCGCATCCAGGCTCGCAAGCTCGTTCTGCTCGCGCGTCCTTATCTCGACGATTTCCTTCGCCAGCGCTTCGATTGCCGGCGCCGCCGCCTCGCCGCGGGCGGCAAGGATCTCGAGACGCTCGAACAGATTGGCGACCGATTCGGCCCGCGGAGCGTTCTCCAGCGTCGATTCGAACCGGTCGGAAACCTGGTTGAGGCGTTCCTCGAGACGCGCGAGCGCCGTACTGCCGTCGGTGTTCAGAAGCCGTGCCAGACCATCGACGGAGTCGCGGATGCCGGCGAGCGACGCCTCCAGCTGCTGCGCAACGGCGCCACCCGCTTCGGGGCGTTCCGGCACGGCGCCCAGGCGCTCCTCGAATGCCAGCAGACGCGCCTCGATCCGAACGAGTTCCTCGCGATAGTCCATCGCGGCCATGCGTTCGGACAGGCGGTCGAGCTCTGCCGACATGGCGTCGATGCGCTCACTGGACGGAACGCGCTGCAGGATCTGTTTCGCGAGCTCGTCGGCATCCGTCTCCGATCCCCGGCGCATCAGCTGATCGAGGCGCTCCAGGATGACGCCCTGCGCGGCCTCGATCGCCGACATGTCGGATTCGGCGTTGCCCGCGCGGACGAGCCGGCGCAACTCGTCGAGCTGATCGGTCAGCCGGGCGATGTCGGCGGCCGGGAGCTGGGCTGCCGCCGGCGGTTGGACCGGCATAGCGGCGGGCTGCCTCGGCGGGGCCGGTTCGCGCTTCTCCTCGCCGCGGCGCGCGAGCGCCGCGATCGCCTCGGCGAGCTCGTTGGCACCGTCCGACGTCTTCGACGACGGCGTCTGGGCCTTTTGCGGCGGCGCGGAACGGGACACGTCCGCATCGATTTCGCCGGCGGTCCGCCGCGGCGCGGACGGCGGCGGCGTGCCGGACGCCTTGTCGGGCGTCGTCGCCGGCTTGGGCGCGGTCTCGGTTCGCACGACAGGCGCCGCCGGCGCGTCGCGGCGTGACTTCAGCGCGTCGATCCGTTTGCGGATGGTCGCCAGCCGTCCCTCGGTCCCGGAATCGGGAGACTGCTCAACCGGAAGCGGCCGGCCGCGGTCGCCGAGCCCCGGACGATGATCGAGCTCGCGAAGGGCAGCGGCGATCTCGACGATTTCGGACGGATCGGGGTCGGCGGGCTTCCGTTCCGCCTCCATCGTCCGTTCGTCGTCGTCTTCCGAATCGTCCCAGGGCGGAGGCGGGTCGTAGTTGGGCTGGTCTTCAACCGGCGGGGCCTGTTCGGGCGAGGCCGAAGCAACTTCCGGCTCCGGCTCGCGAGGGGGTTCGGGAGCCGCCTTTCCCGCTGCGGGTGTCTGGCGCGGTACCGGCGGCGGCGTCCTCGCCAAACGTTCGAGCCGCGCCGCCAGCGCCGAGAGGCGATTCTGCAGCGCCTCGCCGAAATCGCCGTCGTCGTCGTTCGGCCGCGGCAGTGTCCCGCCAGGAGTCATCGCTTCCTTACCGACCTTGTCGAAGTGTAGGGCAAACCGATGGTGCCGCCTCGATCGGGCACTCCAATGAGTCCCGGCCAAGGTTTTGTTGATTATGGTAAACAGGCCGTTAACCGTCCGCGCCGGCAGCCAGCTTTTCCCGCCCGTTCGCCGCGATCGGGAGTCTCAGCTTTGCCGTCTTACAGCCTCGAAGGCCACGCCATCGTCTCGACCGACGACCGGATCGCGGATGCCGACGGCGACAAGCCGCCGGGACTCGACCATCCGGCCGATTGGGCCCGGTTCCAGGCGGCGCTCGACGAAGCCGCGCTGGTTGTGATGGGACGAAGCTCGCATGAGACGTCGCCGAACCCGCGGCATCGAAACCGCCTGATCCTGTCGCGCCGCGTCTCCGGACTTGAGCAGCGCGGCGACGGCTGGTGGTGGAATCCCGGCGGCGCGTCCCTGGACGAGGCACTGTCGGCAGCAGCACCGGATGGCGGTGCGATCGCCGTGGTCGGCGGCCGGGAGGTGTTCGACCATTTCCTCGGCGTCGGCTTCGACGCGTTCCACCTGTCGCGGAACGCGGCAATCACGCTGCCGGGCGGCATTCCGATCTTCGGCGCCTGCGCCGCCGGCACGCCGGCCGAGACCGTGCTGGAGGGCGCGGGGCTGGAGCCGGGCGCGCGCGAAGTGCTGGACGCCATGGCGGGCGTCTCGGTGAGGGTGTGGCGGCGCTAATGCGCGGCGTCCCAATTGTCGCCGGCGCGCGCGTCGACCTGCAGCGGCACCGACAGCTTCGCCGCCGGTTCGGGCGCGTGTTCCATGACGCCGGCGATGACCGGCAGCGCCCGCTCCGCCTCGGCCTCGGGCGCCTCGAACACCAGCTCGTCATGCACCTGCAACAGCATGCGGACGTCGAGCCTCGCTTCGTCGAGCGCCGACGGCATTCGGATCATCGCGCGTCGGATGATATCGGCGGCCGAGCCCTGGATCGTCGCGTTGATCGCCGCGCGTTCGTTGAAGGCGCGCTCGGCGGGATTGCGCGACAGGATCAGCGGGTAGTGGCACTTCCGGCCGAAGATCGTCTTGACGAAGCCGTTGGCGCGGCAGAACGCCTTGGTCGCCTCCATGTAGTCCTTGATGCCGGGAAAGCGCTCGAAATAGCGCTCGATGTAGTCCTTCGCCTCGCCGCGCGGGATCGACAGCTGGTTGGCAAGGCCGAAAGCGGAAATCCCGTAGATGATGCCGAAATTGATCGCCTTGGCGCGGCGGCGAATGTCGGGCGGCATCCCCTCGACCGGAACGCCGAACATTTCCGAAGCGGTCATCGCATGGATGTCGAGGCCGTCGGCGAAGGCCTGGCGCAGCTGCGGGATGTCGGCGATATGCGCCAGCACGCGGAGCTCGAT
>CAYOBK010000174.1:0-2794 GCA_964402275.1 uncultured Bauldia sp. | reverse complement strand
GATCTTACCGGCGTCCTTGGTGGCCTGGCGCTGGGCGTCGTTGAAATAGGCGGGAACAGTGATGACCGCCTGCTCGACCTTGGAGCCGAGATGGGCTTCGGCGGTTTCCTTCATCTTCTGCAGGATGAAGGCGGAAATCTGTGACGGCGAATACTTGTCGCCCTAGGCGGATACCCACGCGTCGCCATTGTCGGCTTTGACGATCTCGTAAGGGACGAGCTTCTTGTCCTTGGCGACGGTCGGGTCGTCATAGCGGCGGCCGATCAGCCGCTTGACGGCGAATATCGTCCCTTCCGGATTGGTCACCGCCTGGCGCTTGGCGGGCTGGCCGACCAGTCGCTCCCGGTCGCCGGTGAAGGCGACGATCGAGGGCGTGGTGCGGGCGCCTTCGGCGTTCTCGATTACCTTGGCATTCTTGCCGTCCATGACGGCGACGCAGGAATTGGTGGTCCCCAGATCAATGCCGATTACTTTTGCCATCAGTCGTCATCTCCTATTGGCGGATCGCCCGGCAGGTCCGAACGGCCCCTGCCCGCTCCCCATCACGCCGGCCCGACGGATGCGCCGACGCCTGCTGGAACCCGCGATCCCCGGCTGAACAAAATCGCCGATGCTGTTCCTCGGCCGCTGGCGGCCGCGTCTGCGCGTATATAAGAACGTGGTTTTGGCCCCGCAAGCGCGCCGCTTGGAGCTAAAATGGCGGCGCCCGCGCCGATCGGCAACCCTCGGGGACTGGCACCCGTCGGCGCCCTATGGCTAACTAGATGGAGCTGCAATGCTGAAAGAGTTCGTCGCGCCGGTCGGGAGGCTCGCGGCGCTCCTCGCGATCGCGGTCGGGCTCTGGTCGGCTGCGGCCGGCGCCACGCTCGCCCAAAACGCTCAGTTCGGCCCCCTGACCGCGCTGTCGGAGGGGTTCATCGACCCCTGGCAGCTTACCCTCACGCCAGACGGATACCGGATGCAGAACCGGACCGATACCTCCTCGATCCGCTATGTGTGGTCCAGCAGCCCGGCCGAAACCCTCGGCACCCGCACGGTCACCACTCGCGTCGTGATGTCGGAGACCGACGAGAGCTCCAGCGTCGGCCTCCTTTACGGCTTCGAGGAGGAGGATGACGGAGCGCTCTTCTACTACATGTTCGTCGTGGAGCCCGGAAACGTCGCCTCGCTTTATCGCAGGGATCGCGATGGAGTGACCGTCGTCAGTTCGACGGTGTCGGCGGCGGTGACGGCAGGAACCAACGAACTTTCGATCGAGGAGAATGGCGACCAGGTCCGCTTCCTCGTCAACGGCGAGATCGTGGCCCTCATGGGCGGCGTGCGCGGTATGGGCAGCGGGCGGATCGGGATCGTCGCCTGGGGGACCGGCGACTTCCTCTTCACCGGATTCGAGGAGTTTTCGCCGGTAACGCCGGCGGCTCCGGGCGGCGGAAAGGGACCCGGCGTTGGTCCTGCACCGCCGCCGCCGGCGGCCAAGGGCTGAACGACGCGCGGCCGGACGTTGGCGACGCCGGAACAAGACGGGCTCGAGGTCCATAAGGGCGCCCTGACCCTCGCGCGGCAGCGGCGCCTCGCCGAGGTCGTCGCCGGCATCATCGCGCTCGCCCCGCTCTATACGCCGACCATGCCGCGGACCGGCAAGCCGATGTCGGTCAGGATGACCAATTGCGGAGCACTCGGCTGGCTCACCGATCGGAACGGCGGATACCGCTACCAGGCGACGCACCCGGCGACGGGGCGGCCGTGGCCGCCGATCCCGGAGCCGGTGATGGCGTTGTGGAGCGAATTCGCCCGCTATCCGGCAACAGCGGAGGCCTGCCTCATCAATGTCTATTCGGCAAAGGCGCGGATGGGTCTCCACCGCGATGCGGACGAAGAGGCTTTCGACGCGCCGGTCGCATCGATCTCGCTCGGCGACGACTGCCAGTTTCGCATCGGCGGATCGGCCCGCGGCGGGCCGACGCGCGCGTTCCGGCTCGGCTCCGGCGACGTCGTGGTGCTGGCGGGCGCCAGCCGCCTGGCCTATCACGGCATCGATCGGATCTATCCCGGCACGTCGCCGCTGCCGCTTCCGGAAGGGGCGCGGATCAACCTCACGCTGAGGCGGGTAACGGTGCCGACGCAACCGGGCTGACGGCCGCAGAAATCCCGATGGACGCCAAAGCGCGCGAGACCCTTTCCGCTCCCCGGCCAACGCCGATGATGGAGCAGTATCTCGCCATCAAGGCGGCCTATCCGGATTGCCTCCTGTTCTACCGGATGGGCGATTTCTACGAATTGTTCTTCGACGACGCCGAGACCGCCTCGAAGACGCTCGGCATCGCCCTCACCAAGCGCGGCAAGCATCTCGGCGACGACATTCCGATGTGCGGCGTGCCGGTCCGCACCGCCGAGGAGTATCTGCAGAAGCTGATCGCCGGCGGCCACCGCGTCGCGGTCTGCGACCAGACGGAGGATCCGGCGGAAGCGAAGAAGCGCGGCGCCAAATCCGTGGTGCGGCGCGAAGTCATCCGGCTGGTCACACCCGGGACGCTGACCGAGGACGCGCTCCTCGACGCCCGGTCAAGCAACTACCTTGCGGCGCTTGCGCGCGACCGCGGCGCGCGCGAGGTCTCCTACGGCCTCGCCTGGATCGATCTCTCCACCGGCAGCTTCCATGTCGCCGGGGCCGACGCCACCGGCCTCGGCGCGGAGCTCGCGCGGATCGCGCCGCGCGAATTGATCGTGGCGGAGTCCGTGTTCGCCGACCCCGAACTGGCGGGCCTGTGGCGGGATTCGGCCACCGAAATCACGC
>CAYOBK010000173.1:0-4100 GCA_964402275.1 uncultured Bauldia sp. | reverse complement strand
CGGAGAAGTTCTTTGCCGCGCTCGAGGCTGCCGGCGCCCGGCTCGTCGGCCGAGCGGCCTTTCCTGACCATCACGCCTTCACCGAGAGGGACGCGTGCGCATTGCTTCGCCGCGCCGGAGCCGGCAATGCCCGACTCGTGACGACGGCCAAGGATCACGCCAGACTGGCCAAGGCCGTCGGCGCGCTCGCCGAACTCCGCGACCGCGCGGTGGTTTTCGGCGTCAGCCTGCAATTCGGCGATCCCCAAGCAGCCCGGCGCCTCATTCAAGCGACGATCGTCGAGGTCGGGAACGGCCGCAGGGCGCGGCAGCGATCCGCCGGAGTGCCCTGAGCGCTACCTCGTTTGCCGATAGGCCTTCAGCGCCGCATTGGCGTCGACATAGGCTTCCTGCCGCTCGACGCTCCAATAGCGGAGGTCCTCCAGCGGAATCTGGGCGCCGGTAATGGCGCAACGCACGAACGTGCCCGGCGAAATCACCTGGAAGTCGCCGTCGAGATAACGGATGCGGGCTTCGCCGCCCGGTCCCGATATGTCGATCCGATTCACGAACCCTCCATGCCTGGGCGGGACCTTAGCGCCATGCCGGACGCCGGCGCAATCGGCGGCTAACGCCGGCCGAACAGGCGCTCGAGATCCGCGAGCTTCAATTCGATATAAGTCGGCCGGCCGTGAATGCACTGGCCGGAATAGGGTTCGGCCTCCATCTGCCTCAGAAGCGCATCCATTTCCTCGGGTCTGAGGCGACGCCCGGAGCGCACCGAACCATGGCACGCGATCGTCCCCGCGACCTTGTCGATCCGCTCTGCGAGGCGGGTCGCCGTCTCCATCTCGGCGATTTCCGCCGCGAGATCCTCGACGAGGCCCTTGATATCGACCCCGTCGAGCATGGCGGGCACCTCGCGAACGGCGACGGCGCCCGGCCCGAATTGCTCGAGTGTCAGGCCGAAGACGGCCAGTTCGTCGGCGCGCGACAGGAGGCGGTCGACATCATCGGGCGGGAGTTCGGCGATCTCCGGCACCAGCAGCATTTGGGTCGCGACGTCTCGCCTGGCGATCGCCGCCTTCAGCCGTTCGTAGACGAGCCGCTCATGCGCCGCATGCTGGTCGACGACCACCAGCCCGTCCGCGGTCTGCGCGATGATGTAGTTCTCGTGGAGCTGCGCCCGCGGGACGCCGAGCGGGCGCGACGGATGAGGGGCCGCCCCGGTTGCCGGCTCCGATGGCCGGATGTCGGCGCTCGCGCCGATATCGGCGATGACCGCCTGATCGGGTTCGGCGAAGCCTGCCGGCGGTTCGATCGGCCGGCCATAGGACGACCACGCCGGCGCCGCTGTCGGGCGACCGGGCAGCGCCGGCCCGGTCCGAAATGCGGCCCGCAAGGCCTCGCCGCCCGTGCTCGTCGCGCGGTGGCCGGCACTTGCCAGCACCTCCTTGATCGCCCCGACGATCAGCCCGCGGATCTTGCCGGGGTCGCGGAACCGGACTTCCGCCTTGGCGGGATGCACGTTGACGTCAACCTCGGCGGGCGCGAGGTCGATGAACAGGGCAGCGACCGGGTGGCGGTCGCGCGAAACGAAATCGGCATAGGCGGCGCGAAGGGCGCCGAACAGCTGCTTGTCGCGGACCGCCCTGCCGTTGACGAAGAAATACTGGCGGGCGCTGTTGCCGCGATTGTAGGTCGGCAGCGCCGCGAAGCCGGAGAGCCGCGCCCCCTCGCGCTCGGCGTGGATCGGGACGGCGTTGTCGCGGAACTCCCGGCCGATCGCCTGCTCGATGCGGATCGCCGGATCGGCGGCGGGGAAGTCGATCACCGTGCGATCCGTGCCCGAGAGCGTGAACCGGATCTCCGGATGCGCCATTGCGATCTGCCGAACCGTCTCGACGATCGCTGCCGCCTCGGCGCGTTCGGTCTTCATGAATTTGAGGCGGGCCGGCGTCGCGAAGAAGAGATCGGCCGCCTCGACTTGCGTGCCGGGATTGGTCGCCGCCGGCGCGAGCTCCGAGGCCCGGCCGCCTTCGACCGCGATCTGCCACCCATGCTCGTCGCCGCGCCGGCGGCTCGCGACGCGAAGCCGAGCGACGGCGCCGATCGACGCCAGCGCCTCGCCGCGGAACCCGAGCGTTTCGATTGCGCGAAGACCGGCCGTTAGTTTCGACGTGCAATGCCTCTCGACCGAGAGGGCAAGATCGGCGCGGTCCATGCCGCCTCCGTCGTCGGTCACGCGGATGAGCGTCAAGCCGCCGCCGGCAGTCGCGATCTCGATCCGCCGGGCGTCGGCGTCGATGGCGTTTTCGACGAGTTCCTTGACGACGCTGCTCGGCCGTTCAACCACCTCGCCCGCGGCGATGCGGTTGATCATCTCGTCGCTGAGTCGCTGGATGGTCAGTAGGGCCTCGTTGCCGCCTCGCGATGGCCTTTAAAGGAGGGGGAAGACCGGAAGCGGGATTGGCTGGCCGAAAAGTCACCTAGGATCGCGAAGGCCCGCACCAAAAACGCGGAGGAAAGTCCAAAGCTCGCAACCACCGGCAACAGCCTTGACGCTTATCCAGTCTTCCCCCTGCAGCCGGTAAGGCGCCAAAAAATCGTGCGCCTCCAACTGCTGCATCTGGCGCTGACGACTTGTTGCCGCCGCTGCCCGCGGGCAAAAATGGGCCCGCGTGAAGTCGTGATCGGCGGACGATATCCGAATGCGCCGCGAGTCATCAAGGGGCTTGTCGCCGTGCGGCGGTCCCGGGAATGGACCGGGACGCCGAAATATCTAGCCGGTAACGAGATTCTCGCCGACATTGATCCAGTTGTAGCGAGGGGCGTCGGCAAGCGTCAGGTCGCCGGTGGCTCTGTCGGCCCACCGCATCCCCACGACCGCGCCCTCCGGCGCCGCGCTGATCAGATTGTCGGCGATCATCGTCGCGCCGACGCCTTCGATCACGCTGACGGCGATGCCGATCGGGGCCTCGCGTATGATGTTGCCCGTGACCGCGACGTCGCGGAGAGACGGGCCCCAGCCGATCCACATGCCGGCTCGCGCGGCCCGGTCGATCACATTGCCGGTGACGGCGGTATCGGCTTCGATGCGAAGACCGATGCCGAACCCGGGCGCCTCCGCCGCGTAGGGAGCGGCCGCATTGATGTTGCGGACCACGTTGCCGCTTATCGCGGCGACCCGGCCCCCGTCGGTCGAGTTGCTGACGATAATGCCGTTCGCGGCGCTATCGACGATATTGTCGGCGATCACGACGCCCTCGAAGCCCATTGCGCAGGAGATCGCCGTTTCGCCAAGCCTTGCGCAATTGTTGCCGATGATCTGGAGATTGTCGGCTCCGCTCGCCCGGACCGCGGCGAACGCGCAGTCGGCGATGCGGTTCTGGGCGAGGGTGACGCCATGCGCCTGAAAGATCCTGATGGCGTTGCCGTTGGGTCCGATGTCGCCGCCATCCGCGCGGATCGACTCGATACGGTTGCCGATCACCAGCGTTCCGTCGTCGCCCGCCCGCCATCTGGTGATGACGATGCCGTTGTTCCCGCAGCCCGCCATCACGTTGTCGGTGATCGAAAGGCCGGTCGACTCGGTCGCCGCGAGACCGGCCTCGGCCGCTCCGGCGATGTCGTTGCCTGTAATCCGCCCGCCACAGCGGTCGGCCACCAGCGCCGAGCCGGCGCTGCCCGTGAGGCGGCAGCCGCTCACGTGGATGTCCGGAACGTCGATCAGATGCAGGATTCCCGGCGCGTAGCTGCCGAGCTCCCGGTTGGCGCCGTCGAGGACCAAATCGGTCAACTGCACCAAATCGGCACGGTCGGCGACGAGGAGGTGGCCGGCCCCGGAATAGACCAGCCTCGTCTCGCCGGCGATCCCGGCAAGGCGAGACCGGCGCGGCAGGAGGATGTTCGAGAGGTGGTAGGTGCCGGGCTCGAGGAAGAGCGTGCGGTCGAGGCCGGCCGCGGTGTCGAGGGCGTTTTGCAGCGCGATGCTTTGATCGTCGATCGCCCCCGGCCGGAGCCCGAGCTCGGTCGCGCTGATCGAGCCGCGGAGTTCGGCCGTCGCAAGCCCCGCCGCCCTGGCGGACGCGGCGACGGCCGGCGCCAGCCCGGCGGCGGCG
>CAYOBK010000172.1:0-6299 GCA_964402275.1 uncultured Bauldia sp. | reverse complement strand
ACGAAGCGGTCGCCGACGATGCGGATGTCCTCGCGGTCGCCGAGGATTTCGCTGAGGCGTCCGAAGAAATCGGACCGGTAGCGCGACAGTTCCTCGACCCGCTCCTGCAGCGCGAGATTGAGCCGCGCGCCGAGGTCCTCGATCACCAGCTGGTTGGCGGCGTCCGCCGCATCGGCGATGTCGAGCGCTTGCTGCACCGCGGCGAGCTGGGCGCGGAGCGCCGCGATCTGGGCGTTGAGGATTTCGACCTGCGATAGCGCTCGTTGCGTCAATTGCTGCTCGGCATCGAGCTCACCGGCAAGTGCGGCGGCGCGGCCCGCGGCGTCCTCGGCTTCCGCGGCCCGGACGGCGAGAAGCCCCGCCAACTCGTCACGGTCGCCTTCCGCCTCGGCGAGGTCGGCCCCGAGGATGGCGATGGTGTTGGCGAGGTCGAAATTCTCGGTGCGCCCGAGCGCCAGCGCCTCGCCGAGCTCTTCGATCTGCGCGCGCAACTGGTTGAGCAAGGCGTCGCGGCCGCTGATCTCGCGCGACAGGAAGAACTGCACGAGCGCGAAGATGGTCAGCAGGAAGATGAAAACGAGGAGGAGGGTCGACAGAACGTCGACGAAGCCCGGCCAGATGTCCTGGCGGCTGTCGCGGCGGCGGGCGCGGGCATAGGCCATTCGTCTACTCCGCCGCCGGCGACTTCAGCGCCTCGGCTATGACTTCGAGCAATTCGTGAATCTCCCGCTGCTGTTCGGACTGGGTCTCGACCCAACTGCGAACGACCTGCTGCTCCGAGCGCATGTGCTGGACGAGTCCCTGGATGCCCTCGGCGAGATTGGCCATCGCCGCGGTGGCGCGCTGCGTCGTTGCGTTGCCGGCGACGCCGCCGGCGTCGGTGACGACGCGGGTCAGCCGTTCGATGACGACGCGAAGATCCTCCGCGGTGGTGCCGCCCACCGCGTCCATGGCGGTCGGGTCGAGATCGGCGACCGTCGACAGCCAGTCCTCGAGGTCGTTGTAGAAGACGCTCTGCGCCTGGCCGGCCTGAAGATCGAGGAAGCCGAGCACCAGCGATCCGGCAAGGCCGAACAGCGACGAGGAGAATGCGGTGCCCATACCGCCCAGCGGCGCGGAAAGACCTTCCTTCAGATTGTCGAAGATCAGCGCCGTGTCGCCCGACGTGACGTCGAGCGACTGGATAGTCTCGCCGACCGACGTCACCGTCTGCAGGAGACCCCAGAACGTCCCGAGGAGACCGAGGAAGACGAGAAGGCCGGTGAGATAACGCGAGATGTCACGGTTCTCGTCGAGCCGCATCTGGATGGAGTCGAGGATCGACCGCATGGTCTGCGTCGAGATCGCCATCCGCCCGAGGCGCGCGCCGAGCAGCGAGGCCATCGGCGCGAGGAGCACCGGCGGCCGGTTCACCTCGATCCCCGGTTCGGCGACGCGGAACGTGTTCACCCAGCGGATTTCCGGGAAGAGCCGCATGACGTGGCGGAACGACAGCAGAATGCCGATGAGGAGAACCGCGATGATGAGACCATTCAGGCCGGGATTGGCCATGAAGGCTTCGACAACGGCCTCGTAAAGGATGACGACAACGAAGGTGACGATCATCAGGAAGATGATCATCCGCCACAGATAGACGAGCGGACTCGCCAGCTTGTAGGGATCGTAATCCCGTCTGCCAGGCCGCTGGAAAACCACGCGCTCTAGTCCTCGATTCGCCTCAAACTGATGTACGTGAAATGTGGCCGAATCGAAACCGCACTGTGACGGTTTCGGCGGTCATCCCCCGCCGCGAGCGTCGGCGAGAGCCTTGAGCAACATACGGTGAATCACCGGATTTCCGGCGACGATGCCGCCCGACCCCAATATGTCGTGGCCGCCGTCGAGGTCCGAAACAATGCCGCCGGCCTCCTCGATCACGATCATGCCGGCGGCCATGTCCCAGGGAAGAAGCTTCCGCTCCCAGAAGCCGTCGAACCGGCCGGCCGCTAGCCAGGAGAGATCGATCGACGCCGCGCCGCAGCGCCGGATTCCGGACACATGCTTCATGAGATAAGGCAATTCGAGGACAAAGGGTTCGTGGCCGCCGCGCCCGTAATGCGGAATCCCGGTGGCAATGACGCAATCGTTCAGATTCGCCCGCTGGGCGACGCGAAGCCGGCGATCGTTGAGGTAGGCGCCGGTCCCGCGCTCGGCGACGAAGAGCTCGTTGGCGACCGGATTGAAGATGACGCCCGCGACGATCTCGCCGTCGCGTTCAAGGGCCACCGAAATCCCGAAAATCGGGATGCCGTGCAGGAAGTTGGTCGTGCCGTCGAGCGGATCGATGATCCAGCGATGGTCGCGGTCCTTGCCTGCGACGATGACGCCTTCCTCGGTGAGGAAGCCGTAGCCCGGAAGGGCGCGTTCCAACTCCGCCATCAGCGTCGATTCCGCCTTGTGGTCGGCGGCGGTGACGAAATCGCCTGGACCCTTCACCGACACCTGCAGATTCTCCACTTCGCCGAAATCGCGCGACAGCGTCCGGCCGGCCCTGGTGACCGCCTGGACCATGACGTTGAGGAGGGCGCTGCGGGCCATGATCAAAATGCCTCGGTTGCGCCGGGTGGGACGGGTCGGCGGTGTCTTTCAAGCATCGCGCTCGGGGAGTGGCCGACTGTCCAGCACAAAGCGACGGGGTGTGGCAAGGCCTAGATCTGGGCAGCGGCCGCCTGGGCGGCCGCTTTCTCCTCCTCGGTCAGCCCCTCGAAGAACTCCTCGAGATAGGGGTCGATCAGGCCGGCGGCGCGGGCAAGGAGGTAGTGCTTCGCGGCTTCGATCACGTTCCGCTCGACGCCGGCGCCTTCGGCCAGAACGATGCCGTAGCGGACATGGCCGACGGGATTGCCGGACAAGGCGGCCCGCCGGAACCAGTCGGCAGCTCCGACCTCGTCGATCTCCGATCCGATGCCGTTGAACAGCCTTATGCCGAGCTCGATTTGCGCGTCGACGAGGCCCGCCTCGGCGGCGCGGTCGAGCCAGCGATTGGCGATCGCGTCGCTCCGGATCACGCCCTCGCCGACAATGTAAAGCTGCGCCAGCATGTATTGCGCCTCGGCGATGCCGGCACCTGCGGCGCGCGACAGGTAGTCCGCGGCGGCGGCGAAATCCTGCCCGCGGACTTCTCCTTCGAGATAGAGAAGGGCGATATTGTACTCAGCGACCGGAATGCCCCGATCGGCCGCCAGCTGAAAGTAATCGGCAGCGCGGGCGCGGTCGGTCTCGACGCCGGCGCCGTCGAGATAGGCAAGACCGATCTGGAGCTGGGCCGCGGCGTTGCCGGCGTCGGCGGCGCGCTCGAACCATTCGGCCGCGGCGGCGAGGTCCTGCGGGACGGCGTAGCCCTCGGTCAAGAGCATGCCCATCAGCGTTTGCGCCGCCGGGTTGCCCTGTTGCGCGAGGGGACGGGCAAGTTCGAACGCCTGTTTGTAGAGGTAGCGCTGATAGGCGCCGTAAGCGGGGTCGGGAAACGCCGCAGCCAGCGGGCGGAGCAACCCGGTCACCAGTGGCGCTTCTTCCGGCGCACCGCCTGGCGGCGCCCCGGCCGCCGGCCCTTCGGCGACGGCTTCGCCTGCCTCCACCACTTCCGGCACGCCGTCTCCGTCATCGTCGCGGCCGGCAAGGAACAGCAGCGCGCCTGCCGCGAGGCCGGCGACTCCCGCCAGGAGCGCCAAGGAAATCGTTGCCGTCCTGCGGTTCATGTCCCGGCTTTGCGATCGAGGATGCGGTTGGCCGCGGCGACCGCGGCGGCGGGCCCGGCCGGATAATCCCAGACGGCGCTTCCGAGAGCAACGAACTCGATTCCGGCATCGCGCGCCGCCGCCACCGAAGCGACATCGCCGCCGCCCATGACGATCGCCGGAATCTCGAAAAGCTCCGCCCACCAGGCGGCGAGTTCCAGCGCCCTTGCATGAATCGCCGGCTCGCCGTCGCCGTCGAGCCGGCCGAAAAACACATAGTCGGGAAGGTGTTCGCCAAGCAGCATCGCATCATGGCGCGAGCCGATAGCGCCGGCGCCGACGATCTTGCCGGCGCCGAGCAAGGCGCGCGCCCGCTCCACATCCTCAGCGCCCGTTTCGACGTGAACGCCGTCGAGCCCGACGCTATCGCGAAGGCCGACGCCGATCGCGGCGGCGCCGTGACGAAACGCGATCCTTGCCATCGATTGCAGCTGTGCGGCGTCGTCCGTGTCGATCAGGACGGACGCGACGTCACCGCCGGACAGGGCGGATTCGAGTCGCGCGCCGGAATTGTCGGAAGGCTTCGGCCGCGCCACGATGCACAGTCTGGTGCCGACCATCGATGCAGTTGCCTAGATCGCAATCGGCGTTGTCACAATTTCGCCAAGTTTTCCACAGCCGCCCCAATTCGCAGGTGTGGCACGAATCGTGTTCTGCCAAGGTCACCGCGGACTCAGTAGATGGCGGACCTAGTGAAACGGCCGGTTCGATCGCCTGATCGAACCGGCCGTAGTCTTTCCGCCGGCGCCCGCTACGCCGCCGCCTTCTCGGCCGCGTCGGACCACTTGCCGAGCGAAGCGAGGCTGTTCATCTTGGCGCGATGCGCGAAGGCGCGCTGCGCCGCGGCGACATTCTCCTTCTTCCCGGCCCAGGTCGTCATCGCAGCGTGTTGCAGCGCGCGGCCATAGGAGAACGACAGCGCCCAGGGCATCGGCCCGAGATTGTTCATCAGCGACAGATGCTCCGTCGCAAGCTCGTCCGACTGTCCGCCGGAGAGGAAGGCGATGCCCGGCACGGCCGCCGGGACGCAGGCCCTCAGCACCTTGACCGTCTTCTCGGCCACCTCGTCAGGGCTCGCCTGCTTCTTCGACTTCTGGCCCGCCACGACCATGTTCGGCTTCAGCACGATGCCTTCGAGGTTGATGTGGGCTTCGTAGAGCGCGAGGAAGACGCGCTTCAGGGTGTGTTCGGTCACCTCGTAGCAACGGTCGGCGTCGTGCACGGAATCCGGCCCGTCCATCAGCACCTCCGGCTCGACGATCGGAACGATGCCGGCTTCCTGGCAAAGCGCGGCGTACCGTGCCAGCGCCCGGGCGTTGGCGTCGATCGCGTAGTCGGTCGGGCGGCCGTCGCCGATGGCGATGACGGCGCGCCATTTGGCGAACAGGGCGCCCATCTCGCCATACTCCTTGAGCCGGGCGCGAAGTCCGTCGAGGCCCTCGGTGATCGTCTCATTCGGCGAAAGCGCCAGCGGCATCGCGCCGGTGTCGACCTTGATGCCGGGGAAGCCGCCGAGCTTCCTGATCAGTTCCGGAATCGGCGTGCCGTCGGCGGCCTTCTGCCGGATGGTCTCGTCGTAAAGAATGATGCCGGAGATGTAGTCACGGAGCGCGGTTCCGGCGCGGAACAGCATCTCGCGATAATCGCGCCGCGTGTCCTCCGTTGACGGGATCCCCAGCGCCTCGAATCTCTTGGTGCAAGTGCGGTTGCTTTCATCCGCCGCGAGAATGCCTTGCCCCGGCGCCACCATCTTGGCGGCAATGTCTTCAAGTCTTTCGTTCATCGATCGATCCCTCCCCGTTCAGGGTGTCATGAAATATCACCAACAAGGCCGGGGTTCCGTCAACCCCGGCGCAATGCCTCAACGCCCGGCAGCGCCTTGCCTTCCAGCCACTCCAGGAACGCCCCGCCGGCGGTGGAGACGTAGCTGAAGCGGTCCGCGACACCGGCGTGGTTCAATGCCGCAACCGTATCGCCGCCGCCGGCCACCGAAAGGAGGCCGCGGCTCGCGGTCAGGTCGGCGGCATGACGCGCGGCGGCGACGGTCGCCCGGTCGAAAGGCGCCAGCTCGAACGCGCCGAGCGGTCCGTTCCAGACCAGCGTCGCGGCCCTGTCGAAGGTCCGTTTCACCGCCTCGATCGCAGCCGGGCCGACGTCGAGGATCATAGCATCTTCGGGCACGCTTTCGACCGCGACGGTTTCGGTCGGCGGATTCGCCTTGAACACGCGGGCGACGACCGCATCGGCCGGAAGAACGATCTCGCACCCGGATTTCGCCGCCGCGGCCATGATGCGGCGCGCGGTTTCGGCGAGGTCGGCCTCGGCCAGCGATTTGCCGACGGCAAGGCCCTTGGCCAGCAGGAAGGTGTTCGCCATGCCGCCGCCGATCACCAGCGCGTCGACCTTGCCGCTGAGATTCTCGAGGAGATCGATCTTGCTCGCCACCTTGGCGCCGCCGACCACGGCGACGACGGGGCGCTTCGGCTCGCCGAGCGCCGCCTGGAGCGCCTTCAGCTCTTGCTC
>CAYOBK010000171.1:0-9839 GCA_964402275.1 uncultured Bauldia sp. | reverse complement strand
AGTTTCCTGTTGCGCAAGGCCGAGCACATACTCAGCAACGTCTCGGAGGCGTCCGACGGCCTCCGCCAGTTCAGCGACGGCCGCCGCGCAACCCTGCGCATCGCCGGCCTCCACTCGGCGCTCCGCGTCCTGCTGCCGGCGGCGCTGCGCGAGGTGATGCGCGAATTCCCCGATCTCGAGCTCGACCTCCACGAGGCCGCACCGGCCGAAACGCTCGAGCTCCTTTACGGCCGGCGCGTCAATGTCGGCCTCGTCGCCGAGGCCTCGGTGGCCTCCGCCAGCGTCGGCTTCCGCCAGATTCCCGTCCTCACCGACCCGTACGTTTTCGCCGTGCCGAAAGGCATCGAACTTGACGGCATCTCGGACCCGGATCACGAGCTCGACCCGGCCGCAACCGCGATCGTCAATTCCTGCATCGAGTTCACCTTCGGCACCCAGCACACAAGGCGCGTTGAGCAATGGTACGCGGAGGTGCTGCCGCGGCATCGCATCGTCGCCCAATGCCGTAGCTACGAGACGGCGCTGGCCATGGTGCAGGCCGGTCTCGGCGTATGCCTGGTCCCCGCGCTGACGGCACTCGACGGCGCTGCCGTCCTCGACGGCGTCAATCTCTACCGGTCGACCGAGCCCGACCGCACGATCGTTGCCCTCATCCCCGGGCAGTACCAGCGGGTTGAGCCTTACCGGTCGTTCCTCGATGCCCTCGCCCGCGCCGGCAAAGCGATAGTCCTGCCCAAAACCGCCGAAACGCCGCCATTTTTGCTGCGAGCGGAGAACCTCGCCTAGGCCGGAACCACCCTCGATCGCGTTGATTTTCCCCGCCGCGCCGCCAAGCCGTCGCGCTCGCGGTGCTTGACGAGCGGCAAAATCCGGTACTGTTACCGCCGAACGGACGTAAGGACGGGACTTTCGGACCGATGAACGACCAGTCGAGTACACCCGAACGTCGCAACACGATCATCGCCGTCGTTCTTATCGCGGCCGGCGCGATCTTCCTGATCGGGGAGATTTTCGACTTCCGCATCGGCTCCGGCTCCTGGCCGGTGTTCATTCTCGGGGCGGGGCTCGCCCTTCTCTATTCCGCCTTTACCGGCTCGAGGGCCAAAGCCGGCCCCGCCGCAGTCGGCGCTGTGTTGACCACGCTCGCGCTGATCTTCTTCTTCCAGATCGGTACCGGGAACTGGGAGTCATGGGCCTACATCTGGGCGCTCCTGCCGCTGTCGGCCGGTGTCGCCCAGATCGCCGCAGGCAACCGCAACGAAGACGAGGGGCTCGTTGCCACCGGCCGCAATACCGCCCGCATCTTCGGCATCGTGTTCCTGGCCGGCCTTGCCTTCTTCGAGCTGATCATCTTCGACCGGGGCGGCTTCGGCGGCTATCTCCTGCCGATCGCACTGATCGTCATCGGCGGTTCGATGCTGTGGCTGAGCTATCGCCGCACCGGCTCGCTCCCGTTCGGCGACATGTTCTCGGGCGCCGAAGGATCGGGGCCCTCGGCATCGCCGGCCTCATCGGGCCCGGGCGCCTCGGCCGGGATGACCGCCGCGAGGCCGCCGACCGGCGCCGCCCCGCCCCCGGCGCCGGCACCGCCGGCCAACCCGGATCGGGACGAACCCTTCCCCGAGGCCGAGTTGCCCGAAACCCCGCCCCCGGATGACGCGCCCCTCCCCGCCGACGAGCAATCGCCGCAGGCGCCGGAGCCCAAACCCAAGCCGCGCCGCCGCCCGACCGCAACCCGGGCGCGGAAGCCATCCGAGCCCGAGGGGTCGCCGGACGGCAGCTAGCCGTTCGCAGGTCCCAGTCCGAAAAACCGGTGACGGTTCCGCGCGCTGGCCCGGAATGTGCTTCGAATGAGCCATTTCGGGGAGTAGGAAGCCCCCGGTTCCGAATCGACCCGCCGCCCGTCCCCCCAAAACACAATTGTGGCACTGAACTGGACCCTCAATGCACTGGGAAATCGAGCCCTTCCAACGCCGCTGCAACATCGCTTATTTCACGATGGAGATCGCGCTGCGGCCCGAGATCCATACCTATTCCGGCGGGCTCGGCGTGCTGGCCGGCGACACCGCGCGTTCGGCCGCGGACCTCGACCTGCCGATGGTGTTCGTCTCGCTCGCGTGCCGCCAGGGCTATCTCCACCAGGAGATCGACGCCTCCGGGCATCAGGTTCATCGCCCCGACCCCTGGAACCCGGGCGACTGGTGCACGCCGCTTGCCGCGCGCATCGCCATCACGCTGGAAGGCCGTCGCGTGTGGATCAGGCCGTGGCTCTACGGCTGCAGCGGCGCGCTCGACAATCCGGTGCCGGTGATCCTTCTCGACACCGACCTCGATGCCAACCACCCCGCCGACCGGCACATAACCGATCACCTCTATGGCGGCGACGCTGCCTACCGGCTGAAGCAGGAGGCCGTGCTCGGCATCGGCGGCCTCAGGGTGTTGCGGGCGCTCGGATTTACGCTCCGCACGTTCCACCTCAATGAAGGCCACGCCGCGCTTTTGACGGTCGAGCTGCTGAAACGGTATCCGCGCGCCAGCAATGTGCTGGAAACCGAGGGGCGGAAATACGATTCGAGCCCTGTGCTGACGCGGTGCCTGTTCACGACGCACACGCCGGTCGCCGCCGGTCACGACAAGTTCCCCTACGACATGGTGGAGTCGATTCTCGGCGAGGAAGTCGATCTCGGCGAGTTGCGTCGTTATGCCGGCAGCGACCACTGCAACATGACCCAGCTCGCCCTTAATCTTTCGGGCTTCGTCAACGGCGTCGCGACCCGCCACGCCGAAACCACGCAGCAGATGTTTCCCGGCTACCGCGTACACGCCATCACCAATGGCGTTCATACCGCGAAATGGGCGTTCCCGACTTTCACCAGACTGTTCGACAAGCACTTCCCGAACTGGACGCGCGAACCGGAGCTTCTATTTCACGCCGACGATCTGTCCGACGAGGACATCTGGAACGCCAAGGCGACGGCGAAGTCGGATCTCATCGACCTTGTTACCGAGCGGACCGGGGTTGCGCTCGATCCGAGCAAGCCGATCATCGGCTACGCGCGGAGGATGACCGCCTACAAGCGGCCGAGCCTGATCCTCACCAATCCCACCCGGTTGAAGGCGATCGCCGCCAAATACCCGCTGCAGGTCGTCTGGGCCGGCAAGGCTCACCCCGCCGACCGCGAGAGCAGCGAGGTGATCCAGTCGATCCAGTCGAGCAGTGCCGAGCTGGCCGGCGATGTGCCAATGGCATTCTTGCCGAACTACGATACCAACTCGGCGCAACTGCTCGTCGCGGGCGCCGACATCTGGCTGAACACGCCGCGGCCGCCGCTCGAAGCGTCCGGCACCAGCGGCATGAAGGCGGCGCTGAACGGCACGCTGAACCTGTCGACGGTCGACGGCTGGTGGGTGGAAGGCTGGATCGAAGGCGTGACCGGCTGGGCGATCGGCACCGACGGCGACGGCGAGACCGACGAGGACCACGCCAACAGCCTCTACGCCAAGCTGGAGGAAACGGTTCTTCCGCTCTACATGGAGAACCGCACCAAATGGATCTGGATGATGAAGCAGTCGATCTCCAAGATCGCGCCCTACTTCAACAGCCACCGGATGATGCGGCGCTACGCGATCGATGCGTATTTGAGGTAGCGCTCGGCCTTGCGGCTCGGGAACCGAACCGCCACACTCGTTCCCGATGATCCCTCCCGACTGGCTCGATACGCTGGCCATGCCGTTCCGGCGTCGCGGCGACGGTTTCGCCGTGGTCGGCGTCCTCGAGGAAGAGACCGCGTTCCGTTTCCACGGCCATGTCCATCGGCTGGGGCCGCCGCCGACCGCCGACACGCTGTTCGAGCTCGGCGGCGTCACCGAAATCTTCACCGCGATTCTGCTGGCGGTCATGGTTCACAAGGGCAAGCTCGCGCTCGACCGGCCGGTGGCGGAGCTCGTTCCGGAATTGCGCGCCTTGCCGGAGTGGATCACGCCGCTCCGCCTCGCGACGCATACCGCCGCCATGCCGCGTGTGCCGGCGGCAATCGCACGGCGATCGCTTGTCAACATGACCAACCCTCACGCCGATTTCGGCGTCGACGACCTCGTGCGCTGGGCGGCGCGTTTCCGTCGGCGCCGTCCGCCGGCCGAAGGCGCATTCGCCTATTCCGTCCTCGGAATGGGTCTCCTCGGCTACGTCCTCGAGGAGATCAACCGCGCCCCGCTCGACGCATTGTTTGCCGACGAAATATTCGCGCCGCTCGGACTCAAGGACACCGTCTACCGCTGCAGCGAGGAACAGGAGGCACGGCTCGCCACGCCGCATGGCCGCGGCAAGCCGGTTGCGGTGTGGACCTACGGTGCCTTGGCCGGCGCCGGCGGCCTCCTGTCGTCGCCGGCTGACATCGCGCGGCTGATCAAGGCGGTGCTCACAGCGCCGTCCCGCGACGACCTCCTCGGCAAGGCCATCGCCGACACGCTCGAGATCAGGCGGCGGCCGCGCCAGGGCGACGGCGAAGGCGGCGGCCTCGGCTGGACGATCCTCCACGCCGGCAAGCCGCCCGCCTTCATCTACAGCGATGCCGGCCGCACCAACGGGTCGCAGGCGTTCCTGTTCGTGGCGCCGCAGCCGGGCCTCGGCGCCGCGGTGCTGGTCAACGCCGGCCCGCGCGCCCGCGACGCCATGAACGCGCCGCGGCGTCAGATGATCAAGACGTTCACGATGGCCTGGGCGGAGATGCCCGTGCCGGCGACCGACTAGTTACCCTCGCCTCAAAGCGCGGCGTCCTCGACTGTGACGACCTGGAATGTGTGCGTCTCGTCCTCGTCGTCGCGGATCGAGACATATTCGCCCGGCACGAAGCGGTGGCTGCCCAGCTTGAACCCGGCCTCGTCGCCCTCGTCGCCGCCGAGATCGTAGTGGAATCCCCAACCCGTGCCGCGGTGGACCAGGTGGCCGATGTCGTGTTCCTCGCCACCCCAGAACCGGACGACTCGGCAGCGTTCTTTGTGTTCGCGCCAGCCGTCGGGATCGAGGTGCCCGTCGGCGTCGAGCGGCGCCGTGAAGCGATAGCCGTGGCGCGCGCTTCCGGCGGGGTGCTCCGGCGACCGCGCCAGATTGAGCCTGATTGTCTTGAGCGTCGACCCCTCAGCCACGAACGCCTCCCTTCGCTTCGGTCTGATTTTCTCTTCCTTATATGGACGCGTTGATCCGCCGCATCAAAGCGCACGCCGCGAAATCCGCCGTTCGGCCGTAGCGGCGATGTAGACGACAACGCCGGCGACGACCACCAGGCCCCAATCCAGCCAACCAAGCGGCGCCATTCCGAGCGCCTCCGAGAACGGCGCCCACTGCGTCGCGAGGAGTTGCAGCGCGATCACCGCCGCAATCATGACCGGCCCCACGCGGTTCGAAGCACCGCCCGCGCGCCACGGCAGGCCGAGCGTCGCGACGACCAGAAGGTACCCGACCTCGCCGGCCACCACCGCATTGACCGCGAGCGCCCGCGCCGCTTCGACCGATCGGTCATTGGCGAGGCCGAACATGAAGAGCCCTGCGGCGGCGGCCGCCATGACCACGCCGACAAAAGCGATGCGGAAATAGCCGTAGCGGCTGATCAGGCCGGCGCTGCGCGGCCGCGGCTTCTGCTGCATCACGCCGGCCGGCGGGGGCTCGAAGGCCAGCGACAGGCTGAGCGTGGTTTCGGTCACGAAGTTGATCCAGATGACCTGCAGGGCCGAGATCGGCAACGTCGCGCCGATCAGGATCGCACCGATCAAGAGCAGCGACTCCCCGGCATTGGTCGGCAAAATGTAGGCGAGGGTCTTGCGGAGATTGAGATCGACCGTCCGTCCCTCGCGAACGGCGTGGGCGATCGTCGCGAAATTGTCGTCGACCAGCACCATGCCCGCCGCTTGCCGAGCGGCATCCGAGCCCTTGTGCCCCATGGCAACGCCGATCTCGGCCCGTCGAAGCGTCGGCGCGTCGTTGACGCCGTCGCCGGTCATCGCCACCGAATGGCCGGACGCCTGCAGCGCCTCGACCAGACGAAGCTTCTGCGCCGGATCGACGCGCGCGAAGATGTTCACGCGCGACACGGCCGCCGCGAATTCGGCTTCGTCGAGCGCCGCCAGATCGGCGCCGGAGAGCGCTCCGCCCGAGACGTCGAGCCCGACCTCGGCCCCGATCGCCAAAGCGGTGGCGGCGTGATCGCCCGTGATCATCTTGACCGCGATGCCGGCGGAGAGGCAATCGGCGACCGCGTCCACCGCCTCCGGCCGTGGCGGATCTATGAAACCGACGAGGCCGAGAAACACGAGGTCGTGCTCCACGGCCTGCCGATCGAACGCGGCGCCGGTCTTCGCCTTTGCCGTGGCGAAGCCGAGCACCCTGAGCCCCTCAGCCGCCATCGCCTCGGCCTTGGCGTGCCACGCATCGAGGTCGACGGGCCGGTCGCCCGCCTCGGTCCGTTCGGTCGTGCAAAGGCCGAGAACGCGCTCCGGCGCGCCTTTGACGAAGACGTCGTTGCCGTCTCTCGCGGTGTGAAGCGTCGCCATGTAGCGGTGATCCGCCTCGAAGGGCAGCGTGCCGACCCGCGGCGACTCGCGCTCCGCCTCGTTCTTGTCGATGCCGGCCTTGGCGCCGAGCGCGACCAGCGCACCCTCCACCGGGTCGCCGGCCACCTTCCAGTCGCCGTCTTCTTCGATCAGGCGCGCATCGTTGCACAGCACGGCATCACGAATGATCGACGCCAATTCGGACGAACCGCTTGCGTCCGCCGTCCCGCCGCGTCCGTCGCGGATTCCGCCGTCCGGCACATAGCCGTCGCCGTCGACCGAATATTCGTGGCCGGGCGTGACGACCTTCCGCGCGATCAGCTCGTTCCGGGTGAGCGTGCCGGTCTTGTCGGTGCAGATGACGGTGACGCTCCCCAGCGTCTCGACCGCCGGCAGACGGCGGATCAGCGCTCCCTTTGCCGCCATCCGGCGGACGCCGAACGCAAGTATGATCGTCATGATCGCCGGCAGACCTTCCGGGATAGCCGAGACGGCAAGTGCGATCGCCGCGAGGAACAACTCCTCGACCGCCAGAACGCCGATCAGCCAGCCGGCGACGAAGGTCACCGCGGCGAAGCCGAGGATCACGATCGTGAGCACCCGCGCGGTGCGCGAGAGCCGTTCGAGGAGCGGCGTGTCGAGATTCTCGACCGTCTCGACGAGATGCCCGATCTTGCCGAGTTCGGTGTCGCTCCCCGTCGCAACCGCGATGCCCATCGCCTGGCCGGCGGCGACCGTCGTTCCGGAAAACGCCATCGAGGCGCGATCACCGAGCGGCAAATTCGCGGCGACCGGCTCGGCTGCTTTCGCGACCGAACCCGACTCGCCGGTGAGCAGCGCTTCGTCGATTGACACCGAATGCGTCTCGACCAGCCGAAGGTCGGCCGGCACCCGGTCGCCGGATTCAACGAACACGATATCGCCGGGCACCAACTCGGCCGCCGGAACGACGCCCCGCGCCCCGCCGCGGATGACCGTGGCGGTCGCGGCAAGGAGACGCCCGACCGCCGCCAGCGCCTGCTCCGCCCGCCCTTCCTGGAACCAGCCCATCACCGCATTGGCGATCACCACCGCAACGATCACCGCGGTATCGATCCAGTGGCCGATGACCGCCGTAACGACGGCGGCGGCCAGCAGCACATAGATGAGAACGCTTCGGAACTGATCGACGAAACGGGCGAGCGAGCTCCGCCGCGCCGCGGGCGGCAGCTCGTTGCGGCCATGGCGCGCGAGCCGCCGCGCGGCCTCGGCTTCGTCGAGGCCGTCCCGCCCCGAACCGAATGCCGCCAGGACCTCTGCGGCGACCGCCGACTCCCAGCCGGGCTGCCCGTCGGCAACGACTGGATCCGTGCCGGAATGCGCGCTCAATTCTGCTGGCCTCCGCAATCGAACCGCCGGCTAGATCGCGGCGTCGCCGACCAGCAACCGGAGCCCGTAACCTATGACATAGGCGATTATCGCCGCGACGCCGCCGACGCCAAACGTCACAAGGCCGGATCGCCACCAGGACGAGTCGGTCCAGCGGCTGCGAAGCGAGCCGATTGCAAAGAACGTCACCGCAGTCATCGCCGCCGACGCGACGAAACCGAGGCCCACGAGATAGGGCAGCAGCGGCACCAGCCCGCAGGCAAGGAAGGCCGCGTAGGTGTTGCCGGCGGCGAGCCACGGACTGCGCTGGATCGGGGCGAGGCCGAATTCCTCGACCATCATCGTCCGCGCCCAGCCCTCGCTATTGGCGCTGATTGTCTCGACGAGGCGGTCGAGCGGCTCGCCGGCAAAGCCTTTGACCTCGTAGAGCCGGCGCAGGGTGCTGCGTTCGCGCTCCGGATCGGCGGCAAGCCGCATTTCCACCTGCCGGAACAGGCGGTCATACTGCTCGGCTTCAGTACGGCTCGACGAGAAATTGCCGGCCGCCATCGAGAAGCCGTCCGCGACGAGATTGGCGAAGCCGAGAATGAGGATCACGTCGGTGCTGAGCGAGGCGCCGGCGACGCCGGCGACCACCGCGAAGGTCGTGACCGCGCCGTCGATGCCGCCATAGACCCAGTCGCGGAGATAGTTGGCAGGGCCGTCCACCCCCGCTCGCGCGCGCTGTTCCGATTCCGCCGCCATCCGCCATCCTTCGCCGATCGGCCCAAGCATATCAACCGTTTGCGCAGGTCCGCCGCAGGCCCGCCGGACGTCTGATTGAGCTAGGCGAAATGACAGCTGCTTTGACTGATCGAGATCAACGTTGTCTTCATCTGCGCGTGCTACCCGGTCGACAAGCAGGGAAACCGGGGCAAGTCAGTCATGTCCGCCGATCATCATTGCCTGTCGGTCGACGGCGAGCCGGTCGGCGATCTCGTCTCGGTCGGCTCCAGCGTCACGTTCTTCACCGTGCGGCGAGAACTGCGGCGGCTCGACGGCCGCATCTTCAGATCGATCGAAGACGTCCGCTCGGCGGTTCGAACGACCCTGAACGAGGCTATGGGGCGCGGCGACCGGGCCGCCTCGGCCTGACGCCCGGCTTAGCCGCGGAGCGCGAAGATCGTACCGGCCGCCAGCACGGCCAACGCCATCACCCAGAACCAGGCGGTGATCGCCCAATCCTTCCGCGACCGGCGGCCGCCGCCATAGTCGAAGCGCTCATAGTGCACCAGATGGAGCGGAACGCCGCTCCGCGCCGCGCTGTCGGCGACCGCGACCGTCATCGGCGCGGGGCCGCAGATCATCACCGCGGTCCGCTTGCGATCGAGTCCCGCCATCGCCGTGCCGAATTCGGCGGCGCCGACCCGGCCGATCCGATGCGCCCAACCCTGATCCGCCGCCTCGACCAGGAACTGCGCCTTGAGGTCGAGACCGGCCCCGGCCGCAGCGATTTCCTTCGGATCGATCATCGAGGCCGGCGCGCCGGCGGCATAGATCAGCCGGATGGGCCGCTTGTCGCCGCGCGCCGCAAGATCGCGCAATATCCCGAGGATCGGCGCAATACCGACGCCGCCGGCAACCAGCACCACGGCGTCGGCGTCGCGATCGTCGAGCGTGAAGGAGCCGTGCGGCGCGTCGATGCCGACCGCGCGCCCGGCCTCCAGTTCGCCGATGTGCCGGGTGAAATCGCCGATCTCCTTGATGATGAAACTGAGATTCGGCCCGGCCTTGGGGCTCGAGGCGATCGAGAAGGGATGATCGAGGAGCAAAAGCCGCCGTGGCGCGAAGGTGACCCACGCGAACTGGCCGGCGCGGTAGTCGAGGCCTGGCTGTCCTTCTTCCGGACCGACGGTGAGCTCCCACATCCGGTCGGCGATCTTGCG
>CAYOBK010000170.1:0-2947 GCA_964402275.1 uncultured Bauldia sp. | reverse complement strand
CCGCGCGCGAGCGCCGGCTTGAGGAGGTTGGACGCGTCCATCGCGCCCTCGGCCTTGCCGGCCCCGACCAGCGTGTGCATCTCGTCGACGAAGACGATGATCCTGCCGGCGGCGGCCTGTATCTCCGACAGCACGGCCTTCAGCCGCTCCTCGAACTCGCCGCGATATTTTGCGCCGGCGATCAGCGCGCCCATGTCGAGCGCAAGCAGGCGCTTGTCGCGCAGCGACTCCGGCACGTCGCCGTTGACGATCCTGAGCGCGAGGCCCTCGGCGATCGCCGTTTTGCCGACCCCGGGCTCGCCGATCAGCACCGGGTTGTTCTTGGTGCGGCGCGACAGCACCTGGATCGTCCGGCGGATTTCCTCGTCGCGGCCGATGACCGGGTCGAGCTTGCCGTCGCGGGCGTCCTGCGTGAGATCGCGGGCGTACTTCTTGAGCGCGTCATATTGGCTATCCGCCGAGGCCGAGTCCGCCGTGCGGCCCTGGCGGAGCGAGTCGATCGCTTGATTGAGCGCCGCCGCCGTCACTCCGGCATCGGCAAGAATCTTGGCGCTTTTGGCGTCTTTCTCGCCGGCAAGGGCCACCAGCAGACGCTCGACGGTGACGAAGCTGTCGCCCGCCTTCTTGGCGAGCTTTTCGGCGGCGTCAAACACCTTGGCCGTCGGACCGGCGAGATAGAGCTGCCCGGCGCCGCCGCCCTCGACCTTGGGCAGCCCATCCAGCGCCCTCTCGGTCGCCGCGAGCGCCAGCCGCGAATCGCCGCCGGCGCGATTGATCAGCCCGGCGGCGAGACCTTCGCTGTCGTCGAGCAGAACCTTGAGGAGATGTTCGGGGGTGAATTGCTGATGGCCGCGGGTAAGCGCGGCGGTCTGAGCGGACTGTATGAAGCCTCGGACCCGCTCGGAATAGCTTTCAATATTCATTCGGTCCTCCTGACAGCCCGTCGCCGCCCTCGCCGAGGCGCAGCAATGGACGTTTGTCCGGCACGCGTCTCAGAAGAGACCGCGCGTGAGAATGATATCGAGTTGGAGGGGCCGTCCCGCAAGGGGCGGAGCCAGCCGAAGGCCGGGGATTCCGCCCCTAGTCTTCCGACGGTCCCGAGGTCATGTCCTCGTCGACGGAAATACCGGATTCCGGGCGTGCCGCCCGTTCCCTCGGCGGGCGCCGGTTGCGCGACGCGGCCTGGGTGTCGCCATTCCCGCCGGGCGCGCCGCCTTCGGTCGCCGCCTCTCTCGCGCCGCCGTGACCGTTGGGCCCGGCGTTACCGCCGCCATCGCCGCCATTGACGTAAGGCTGCGGGTCGGCGAGGCCGACGGCCGGACGGACTTCATTGCTCATCGGGCGGCGATCGTAGAGTTCGTCGCCTTCGTCATCGTCGTAGTCGGACCGCTGGTTCTGCGGCGGCGGCTGCTGCTGCGGCATCTGCGCCTGTGCCGCGGCGACGATCCGGAAATAGTGCTCCGCGTGCTGCAAGTAGTTCTGCTCGGCGACCCGGTCGCCGGCGGACGCGGCGTCGCGGGCCAGCATGACGTACTTCTCGGCGATATGGGCGGCGGTTCCGCGTATCTTCACATCTGGACCGTTGCTCTCGAACGACCGTGACAGTTGATTCGGTCCCTTGCGATTGCGACCACGCATCCGTTTGTTGTGTCCTTGCCTCATTGGGGGCCTCATTGCGGCTCTCTATTGCGCTCGTTTCGACGAGGCATCATCGTTTCTCTCCGAAGTTTCTCTCCGAAAAAAATACGTCTCGACGCCGCCCTGGCGGGATCGCGACCGGCCTATCGTGCTCGGCTCCAGCCTTCGACATGCTTGCCGGTCCAGGCGCCGAATCTTCGGCGCGCATGATCACCGGAACGGTTAACCCGGCCAGACGTGGGAGACAGCGCCAGTAACAGGCCCCGGAAGCTTTATGGCTGTTCAGATTGTCCCAAACGTCAGGCGGAGGTGCCTTTGCTTCGGTACTCGAACCCTAGCTGTTCGCCGGCTGATTTCCAAGCGGTTTTTCCACGTTTTGCCGAAGGTTTCCTACGACAGAGTCAACAAGGCCACGCGTTCACGACCGGCGAGATCACGGCGGATATCCGCCTTCAGTCCCGCCGCCTCGGCGATTTCCCTGATCGGTCCGCTCTGCCGGGGCCCGAATTCAAGGGCAGCCAGCCCGGCCGGCGCCAGCAAACGCGGCAATTCCGGAATGATCGCCCGGTAGGCCGCGATTCCGTCCGCTCCGCCGGAAAGCGCCAACCGCGGATCGTAGCCGATCACCGCCGTCGGCAAAGCCGGCAAAGCTTCGTCCTCCACATAGGGAGGGTTGGCAACAATTGCATCATGTCGACCCCCGAGGGGAAGCGTCCAATCGCCTGCGACAAAGCGCGCTCGGCCAGAAAGCCCCAGCCGGCGGGCGTTTTCGGCCGCCGTCGCCGCCGCTTCCGGGCTCCGATCGATGCCGATTCCCGCCGCCTCCGGCAATTCCGAGAGGAGCGCGAGCAGGATGCACCCGCTGCCGGTCCCAAGATCGAGTATCCGGAGGGGATCGCCGAGCCGACCCGCGGCGGCCAGGACTTCGAGCGCCGTGCTGACGACCGTCTCGGTATCCGGGCGCGGCACCATCGTCGCCGGCGCCAAGCGGAACGGAAGGCTCCAGAACTCCTTCTCGCCGACGATCCGCGCCACCGGTTCGCCGTTCCGCCGCCGTTCGACCATCGCGGCGGCGGCGGCGTGGGCCGCATTGGGAATCGGGTCGCCGTCGCGCTGCGCCAGACTGCCCGGATCGACGCCGAGCGCATGGGCAAGGATCAGCCGCGCATCGAGCGCGGCCGTTCCGTCGCCGTTGCCATCCCCGCCCCAGCCGGCGCGGAGCCGCTGCGCGAGATCGCGCCGCACCGAACCGACGGTCGGGCCGAGAGCGGCGGCCTCCTCTGTACCGATCATCGGTCCTCCACCGCGA
>CAYOBK010000169.1:0-4029 GCA_964402275.1 uncultured Bauldia sp. | reverse complement strand
GTCCGCGACGGGGAGGGCGCAACCAAATTCGTCGAGATCGGCGTCGAGGGCGCCGAGTCGGCGGTGTCGGCGCGACGGATCGCCAAGTCGATCGCCAACTCGCCATTGGTGAAGACCGCGATCGCCGGCGAGGACGCCAATTGGGGGCGCGTCGTGATGGCGGTCGGCAAGGCCGGCGAGCCGGCAGAGCGCGACCTCCTGACGATCTGGTTCGGACCGCACCGGGTAGCAAGGGACGGCGAGCGCGACCCCAATTACTCCGAGGCAGCGGTCTCGGAATACATGAAGAACGCGGAGATAGAGATCAGGGTCGAACTCGGCATCGGCAAGGGCCGGAGCCGGGTTTGGACCTGCGACCTCACCGGCGAGTATATCGCGATCAACGCCGACTACCGGACGTGACGGACCTCGTTCTCGTCGCCGCCGCGGCGCTGATCGACCCCGACGGTCGGGTGCTGATCTGCCGGCGGCCTGAGGGCAAGACCATGTCGGGGCTATGGGAGTTTCCCGGCGGCAAGGTCGAGGACGGCGAAACGCCCGAGGCGGCGCTGATACGCGAGCTCGGCGAAGAACTCGGCATCGAAGTCGGTGAACGCTGCCTCGCGCCGCTCAGCTTCGTCAGCCACGATTATGGCGACTTCCATTTGTTGATGCCGCTCTTCGTCACGCGGAAGTGGGACGGCATCCCGCGTCCGCTCGAACGGCAGGAACTGAAATGGGTCTTGCCGCAAGAGCTCGGCAGCTATCCGATGCCTCCGGCCGATTTGCCGCTGATCGCAGCGTTAACCGATTCTTTGTGACGATCGCAGAGTGTGATGAACGACCTCTCGGGTGCGGGGTCACGGCAATCGTTTATCGCTGTTGTCTGGAGTGCGGGATGTCGGTCATCGGAACGACAAGCGATTCAGGTGCCGCGGGCCGGAAGGCCGGCGGCGTTTTCATCTTCCTGCCATTGTTGATCGCGCTGCTCGGCGCCGCGGCGATCGTGCTGTCGCAGATGCCGGCAAGCGACGGCGCGAGCTTCACCGGCTACGGCATCGACGAGCGCACGACGGGCGCGATCGCGCCTGCGAACGACGCTCTGCCGGTACTGTAGGCCCGTCATCGGCCGGGCTTCGCCGATTCACCGGCGCCGTGCTCGGCGGTTCCAAGCGCGTCGGCGAGGCGGATCTTGGCCGAGCCGGGGCTGAGCGGCCTTTGCTGGCGCTCATGCGGGGCCCAGCCCGACAGCCAGACAAGATCGAAGGTCGCCGGAATGCGGCCGTCTGCGCCGCCGAAACGCTGGGCGTATATCTCCGAGGTTCGATGGACGATCTTCCGCGTGAGCGGGCGGCGATCGCTCTCCGCGAGCGTGTTGGTCGCACCCATCGCGCGCAGGTCATGCATCAGGGCAATTGCGTTGTCGTAGCGGACGGTCAGCCGATCGTGGTCGGTCACCGGGAGAGCGAAGCCCGCGCGCTGGAGCAGCGCCCCGAGCTCGCGGACGCCGGCAAAAGGCGCGACACGCGGCGTCGCGCCGCCGCGGATTTCCTCCTCGGCGGCGGCGAGCGACTGCCGGAGTTCGGTCAATGTGTCGCCGCCGGGAAGGACGGCGATGAACAGGCCGTCCGGCTTCAAAGCGAATTTGATCTGCGCCAGTGCGCCGGGGAGGTCGTTGACGGCATGAAGCGCAAGCGCCGAAACGGCGAGGTCGATGCTCTCGGCACCGAGCGGCAACGCCTCGCAGTCCGCCACCGCGAAAGGCGCATCGCCTTTGGCTATCGCCAACCGGTCGATCCGCAGCATCTCCTCGATCTTGCCATCGGCGGCGAGAGCGTCCGCGAGCCATGGCAGCGGCGCCATCAGGTCGACGCCGCGGGCGAACCGACGCTGCACCGCCGACAGGCGTTCGACCAGTTCGGCGGCGGCATCGACGAGGAGGAAATCGGCGCCCTCCCGGCGGAGCGCATAGGCGCGGCGCCGGCGTTGATCGGCCAATCCATGATCGAACAATCGCGACATCGAGTGGTTCTAGGTCCGCTCGCGCGGTGCGGTCAAAAAGGGGCCTCGCGGGAGGGCGGCGAAGCGTCTAGTGTCGCGGGATGGCGATCACCGAGCCGCGACCGCGGGGGAAAGAGCCGACCCGGCTGGGGAGTTGGCTGGCCGCCGGTTCGGCAAGCCTGGTGCGGACGATCCTGCCTCCCAGTTGCCTCGCCTGCGGGATCCCGATCTCCAGCGAAGGCGGCCTCTGCTCGACCTGTTGGGGTCGGCTGACGCTGATTGAGCGGCCGTTTTGCGAACGGCTGGCGATCCCGTTCACCTTCGACCTCGGCGACGGTGCGCTGTCCGCCGAGGCGATCGCCGATCCGCCGCCGTTCGACCGGCTGCGCGCCGTCGCGCTTCTCGGCGACGTTGCGCGGCAGCTCGTGCACGGGCTGAAATATCGCGATCATCTCGAGCTGGTCCGGTGGATGGCGCTCTGGATGGTCCGCTCCGGCGGCGACGTGATCGATGACGCGGATGTGATCGTACCGGTGCCGCTTCACCGGCGCTCCCTTTGGTGGCGAAGGTTCAACCAGTCGGCGGCACTGGCGGTGGCGATCGCCGCCCGCAGCGGCAAGCCGGCGGTGCTCGATGCGGTCAAGCGCATCCGGCCGACCGGCAATCAGGTCGGGCTCGGAAGGAAGGCAAGGGAAACCAATGTCCGCGGCGCCTTCCGGGTCGAAGCCGAGAAGCGCATTGAGGTGGCTCAGCGGCGCGTTCTCGTGGTTGACGATGTCTATACCACGGGAGCAACCCTCAAGGCGGTCACGCGCTCCTTGAAGCGCGCCGGCGCGGCGACCGTCGACGCCCTGGTCTTTGCCAGGGTTGCGCGCGGCGCCGACTGAACGATGTATTAGGTTCACTGAACGATCTATTAGGACCGTTGTGTCACTCTGGCGGGGTTCGGATGCCGGAAGTCGTTGTGTATTCCCGGCCGCTTTGCGGCTATTGTGAGCTGGCTAAGAGGCTGTTGACCGAGAAGGGCGTGCCGTATTCGGAGATCGATGTGAGCGCCAACCGGGCATTGCTGTCGGAAATGGTCGGCCGCGCAGGCGGCCAGATGACGCTGCCGCAGATTTTTGTTGGCGATCGGCATGTCGGCGGCTTCAATGAGCTCTTGGGGCTCGCTAGGCGGGGCGCGCTCGACAATTTGCTGCGTGGTGTGGGGGCGTGAGTTACATGCAAAAATATACGGCGGGCTTGGTGCAAATGCGTAGCGGGCGGACGCCCGATCAGAATATCGCGGTGGCGGAGTCGCTGATCCGCGAGGCGGCGGCCGAGGGCGCCGATTATGTGCTGACCCCGGAAATGACCGACATTCTCGACCGCAATACCAACCGGCTGATGGGTGCGGCGCAGATCGAACAGGAAGATCCGGCGCTTGCGCGGTTCCGCGATCTCGCCGAGGAGCTTCGCATCTGGCTCCATGTCGGGTCGCTCGCGGTCCGCGGCGCAATGGGCGTCGTCAACCGCGGTTATTTGATCGCACCCGACGGTTCGATCGCCGCGCGCTACGACAAGATCCATATGTTCGACGTCGATCTTCCCGGCGGCGAGAGCTGGCGCGAGTCGCGGCTCTATTCGCCCGGCGATCAGGCGGTCGTCGCGGACCTCCCGTGGACACGGCTCGGGCTCACGATCTGTTACGACCTCAGATTCCCGCAACTGTTCCGTTCGCTCGCCCATGCCGGCGCGACGGTGATGGCGGTGCCGGCGGCTTTTACCCGGCAAACCGGTCAGGCGCATTGGCACGTTCTTTTGCGCGCGCGGGCGATCGAGACCGGCAGCTTCGTGCTCGCCGCCGCCCAGGGCGGCCGGCATGAGGATGGGCGGGAAACATTCGGCCACAGCCTTGTCGTCGATCCCTGGGGGCGTATCGTCGCCGAGGCCGGCGAAGAGCCGGGCATCATACTCGCCGAGATCGATCCGTCGGCGAGCCTGGCGGTGCGGCGTCAGATTCCGACGCTGCAGCACGACCGCGCCTTCGCGCCGCCGCAGCCGATCGAG
>CAYOBK010000168.1:0-5109 GCA_964402275.1 uncultured Bauldia sp. | reverse complement strand
CGATGCGGAACTTGTCGGCGCGCCGTCCGAGAAACGCTTCGGTCGCCAGCGCCGCGATTGCATAGTGCGGGATCGATGCCCGACCGAACGCCGATTCGCGCGCCCATATGGCAAGCAGAATCTCGGCCGGCACGCCGTAACGGGACTCGATGTCGTTCAGCGACGCCGACCAGCGCTGCGCCTCTTCACGGCCGATGCGCGTCAAGGCAGCCAGACCGCTCTCGTCGAAGTACGCGCCCGGGCTCCTGAACTCGGCCTGATCGATCGGCGGGCCGCCGCCGGCGCCAGGCAGGACCAATTCCGGCAAGTCAAGGTCGAGCGTGACGCCGGCAAAAGCGCGGTCGAATGTCTGGCGTGAAACGCCGGCGCGCTCGGCCTCCGGCCAGACGACCGCGGCGATCCAGGCGTTGAATTCGGAAACGAGCGTAGCCGCGGCGGGCTGCGGCGCCGCCGAGATTGCAAGGGCGGTGATTGCCAGGGCAATCGTCTTCATCGCCGTCCGCATGATGGCAATCGGTGTCATGGAGTCTCATTACAGGATTGCGGGCCCGCTGCGCGACGGCGCACGCCCCAGCCCCGGACATATAGGCAGGAGACGACGGCAAGGCCTAGCAATGCCTGCGGTTCAGCGCCCGCGGTTGCGCTGGCGCGCCTTGTCGGTCTAGCCTGCCCGCGCGGCCGAAGAAGGGGTGATTTCGTGCAGGCCGATGGGTTCCTGCCGCGGCGCTCGTCCGAGTGTGGTGGTGCCACCCGGCTCTGTGCCCGGGCGGTTCCTGCGGTCGGCCGCCGAAACGGCGTTGGCATGATCGTTGCGGTCTTGATTTGAGGGGGCATTATTCATGGCCGGATGTCCGGCTCCATTGTCGGCGGTCGACAAGCACCGCTGCGTTTTGAAACGGAGGTGAGGATGACCCTCTCATTGAGAAAAGCGATTGCAGTTGTGGCGTCGGGCGCCGTCCTGGCCTTTGCCGGCGCCGCGATCGCCCAACAGCAATTCGTCACAGTCGGCACCGGCGGCGTGACCGGCGTCTACTATCCGACGGGCGGGGCCATTTGCCGGCTCGTCAACGAGACGCGTGCCGATCACGGAATCCGCTGCTCCGCCGAGTCTACCGGCGGATCGGTATTCAACATCAATGCCATCCGCTCCGGCGAACTGAATTTCGGCGTCGTCCAGTCCGATGTCCAATTCAACGCCTTTAACGGCGTCGCGCCGTTTGACACTGCTGGTGCATTTGATGATTTGCGATTCGTCTTCTCGGTCCACCCCGAACCGTTCACCGTCGTGGTCCGGCCCGATTCCGGAATCACTTCGTTCGAGGATCTCCTCGGCAAGCGGGTGAATGTCGGCAATCCCGGCTCCGGTCAGCGGGCGACGATGGAACTGGTGATGCAGCGCTATGGCTGGACCATGGACGACTTCGCGCTCGCGTCCGAACTGCCGTCGCGCGAGCAGGCCCAGGCGCTCTGCGACAATCAGATCGATGCATTCGTGTTCACCGTCGGCCATCCGTCGGGTTCGATCTCCGAGCCGATTGCGACCTGCGGTGCGGTCATCATCAACGTCGACGGCGACATCATCGCCGATATCGTCGAAGAGTTCCCGTACTATTTCTGGGCGACGATCCCCGCCGGCATGTACAACAACACCGAGGACATCACGACGTTCGGTGTCGGCGCGACGTTCGTGGCGTCGACCGCGACGCCCGACGATGTCGTCTACACGGTGGTGAAGGCGGTGTTCGACAATTTCGAGACCTTCACCGGCCTGCATCCCGCATTTGCCGCACTGACGCCGGAGGGCATGGCCACCGCGGGCGAGTCGGCGCCCATTCATCCGGGAGCGTTGCGCTACTACCAAGAGGCCGGCCTCCGATAACCGGCCGGAGTCATAACCGATCCCCGGGGCGCGGCGGGCGCCCCGGGCCGGACGCGACGGCGATCGGCGGGCGCCGGGCGTGACCGAAGCGGCCAGCCTGCCGCAACCATCCGAAGAAGCGGTCGATGTCGCGGCCGTTGAAACCGGTGCCCGACACCCAGGCGGCGTCACCAGAGCGATCGTCACCGGAGCGGCGATTGCCTGGTCGGTGTTCCAGCTCTGGATTGCCTCGCCGCTTCCCTTCTCGCTCGGTTTCCTGATCATCAGCCAAACGCAGGCGCGGCCGATCCATCTCGCTTTCGCCGTGTTCCTCGCCTACCTGCTGTTTCCCGGCATCGTCGGACAGGCCCGCCGCGTGCCGTTCTTCGCCGGCGTGTGGGCGCTCGCGGCGGCGGGATTGGCAGCGTACGGGTTGACGCAGATCGGCGACGGCGATCGCTGGCCGATCTTCCTCGCGATGGCGGCGGTCGCAGCGACGATCGCGTGGATGGCATACCGGCCGCAGCCGCTCGGCCGCGTGCCCCGCGTCGATTGGGCGATGGCGCTCCTGGCGGCCGCCAGCTCCGCCTATTTGTTCGTGTTCTTCAACGAGCTCGCGTTGCGGCCCGGCGCCCCGACCTTCACCGATCTCCTCGTCGCCGGCGTCGGCATGGTGCTCCTCCTCGAGGCGACGCGGCGGACGCTTGGTCCGGCGTTGATGATCATCGCGCTGGCGATGCTGTTCTACGGGTTCGCCGGCCGCATCATGCCCGAGCTGATCTCGCATGGCGGCCTCTCTTTCAGCCGCGTGATGACGCAGCAGTGGAGCAACGAAGGCGTGTTCGGCATCGCCCTCGGCGTTTCGACCAGCTTCGTCTTCCTGTTCGTCCTGTTCGGGGCGCTGCTCGAGCGCGCCGGCGCCGGTCACTATTTCATCCAGCTATCCTTCGCGCTGCTCGGCCATCTCCGCGGCGGTCCGGCCAAGGCGGCGGTCGTGGCGTCCGGCGCCACGGGGCTGGTGTCGGGCTCGTCGATCGCCAATGTCGTGACCACCGGCACCTTCACCATCCCGCTGATGAAGCGGGTCGGCTACAGCGCCGAGAAAGCGGGCGCGTTCGAGGTGGCGGCGTCGGTGAACGGGCAGATCATGCCGCCGATCATGGGCGCGGCCGCGTTCCTCATCGCCGAATATGTCGGCATCCCCTACACCGAGGTCGTCGTCCGCGCCTTCGTTCCGGCGATCGCGACCTATGTCGCGCTGTTCTACATCGTTCATGTCGAGGCGATGAAGTCGGGAATCGAAGGCCTGCCGCGGCGGACGGTCCGTCCGGCAACGGTCAGGCTGATCCGCGCCGGCATCAGCCTTTCCGGTTTCGTCATTGTGGCAAACGTTGTCTACTGGGGCGTCAGCTGGTTCAAGGTCCTGTTCGGCGACAGCGCGAGCCTCGTTCTGGCGGTCGTGCTGGTGGCGGCGTATGTCGGTCTCTTGTGGTGGCGATCGCGCTTTCCGGATCTGCCGCCCGACGATCCCGATGCCGAGATCGAACTTCCCGACGCGCTCGAGGTCGCGCGTACCGGTCTCCATTACATCCTGCCGATCATCGTGCTGGTGTGGTGCCTGATGGTCGAGCATCTTTCGCCCGGCCTCTCGGCATTTTGGGCGGTCCTGCCGCTGGTGATGATCCTGACGACGCAAGACGCGATCACCGCCTTGTTCCGCCGCGAGCGAGCGGTCGGGCGCCATCTCCTTGGCGGCATCCGCGCGCTCGGCGAGGGACTGCGCAGCGGCGCGCTCAATATGGTCGGCGTCGCGGTGGCGACGGCGGCGGCCGGGATCGTCGTCGCGACGGTTGCAACGACGCCGCTCGGCCTCGGCATGACCGAGGTTGTGGAGGCGATCGCCGGCGGCAACCTCTTCCTGATGCTGCTCCTCACCGCCGTGTTCTGCCTGATCCTCGGCATGGGGCTGCCGACGACGGCAAACTACATCATCGTCGCAACGCTGATGGCGCCGGTGATCGTCGAGCTGGCCGCGGGCGCAGGCATCGCGGTGCCGCTGATCGCCGCGCATCTCTTCGTGTTCTATTTCGGACTGATGGCGGACGTGACGCCGCCGGTCGGGCTCGCCTCATACGCTGCCGCGGCGATCTCCAAGGCATCGCCGATCACCACCGGCTTCCAGGCGTTCCGCTACGAAATACGGACGGCGCTGCTGCCGTTCGTCTTCATCTTCAACACGCAGCTGCTGCTGATCGGCATCGACAGTTTCTTTCACGGTGCGCTGACGATCGGTGCGACCGTCCTCGCCATGCTCCTGTTCGTGGCGGTCACGCAGAACTGGTTCCTGATCCGAAGCCGTATCTGGGAAACGGCCGTTCTCGCCGTCGCCTGCGTGACCCTGCTCCGACCCGGCCTGTGGATGGACCTGATCGAACCGCAGGAACTGTCGATGCCCGGATCAGCGCTGGTGAGCGTGATCGACCCGCTGGCGGAAGGACAAACGGTCAAGGTCAGGTTCGAGGGAACCGACTTCAACGGCAACGCTTTGTCCCGGACGGCCCTGCTCACGCTGGGGCGGGAAGGTCCTCCGTCGATCCGATTCTCGCCGACCGGACTCAGCCTTTTCGAATCGAACGGCGCCTTCCGCGTCGCCGGCGTCATCCCCGACGGGGAGGCCGACAATTACGGCATCGGGGTCGGCATGGAGGTTGCGGAGATCCTCGTTCCCAATCCGGATCGTCCGGCAAAAGAGCTGTTCTTCATCCCGGCGCTGATCGGCGTCGGTCTCGTTTTTGGTCTGCAGCGGCGTCGGCGACCGGCCGCGGCGGCCTGAGGCGGTTGCGTTCGCGAATGCGGCGCAGGTGATGCGTCAGGAGCGGTCCGTTTGATCGTCCGGGACTGTAACCTCCCGGCGAATGAAAAGCCCCGCCGCGGCGGTGCGGCGGGGCGAACGACCGGCGGTGCGCCGGTGTGCGTCAGGTGAGGATGGCTTCGGGTGTTGCCGGCGGCTGGCGGCGAATGATGTAATCGTAGCGGAAAGCCGCGATCCGCGCGTCGAGCTTGGTCTCGTGGACGCTGACGAGCTTGCCGTTCGCATCGAAGACGCCCCATCCGATCAGATCTCTAACGTCGTGGTGCATTGTCACCTCCTGAATGAAAACGGCGGCCGGTTTCCCGGCCGCCGTAGCAGAAGTTCCTAGAATGCCCAGGGCTGGGGCAGCGGCGCGCCCGAGACGCAGACGCCGTAGGCG
>CAYOBK010000167.1:0-1879 GCA_964402275.1 uncultured Bauldia sp. | reverse complement strand
AGGATATCGAATCCCCTCGCGTTCTCATCGCGGCTCTCGGGTACGAAGCGATACGCACCGAGGATCGCGAGGATCCCCACCGGCACGTTGATGTAGAACACCCAGCGCCAGTTGAGATACTGCACCAGCACGCCGCCGAGGATCAGGCCGACCGCGGCGCCGCCGGCGGAGATTGCCGCCCAGACCGCAAAGGCGCGGTCGCGCTCCCTGCCTTCCGGGAACACGACCGTCAACAGGGACAACGCGGCCGGAGCCATCATCGCGCCACCGGCGCCCTGCAGCGCGCGTGCCGCGACGAGCAATCCAAGGCTGTCGGTAATGGCGCAGAGCAGCGACGCAAGGGAAAAAAGCGCGGCGCCCGCCATGAAGATGTTGCGCCGGCCTATCCGGTCGGCAAGCTTTCCGCCAAGCAGCAGCAGGCCGCCGAACGCCAGCGTGTATCCGGTGATGATCCACTGCAGATCGGTTTGCGAGGTCACCGCCAGGTCAATCCGAATGTCGTTGATGGCGACGTTCACGATCGTGATGTCGAGCACGATCATCAGCTGGCTGACGCCGAGAATGAATAAGATCAAGCCCTTGTGCAGCGGCGCGCTGCCCGCGCCGGGCTGTTCGCCAAGCTTTGTGGGTGGCATGGGGATCTTCCTTGATGCCCGGACGGGCGGATATTCGAGACCAGCCGCCTGCAGAGGATCGGAGGCAAACCGCGCTGGCCCGCGCCGGGTCTTCTACACCAAAACCGCCGGGCTTTGTTGTGGCAGCCCGATCACAAATTGCGGGCAAACGCCCCAGTTCGCGATCGGGGGAGGGTTCAATCCGTCCGAACCTCGGCCAAGTCGACGATCTTCAGCGTCGGCCTCGCGGCGCCCTGCCAATGGTCGAGCGACAAGGTGCCGGCTACGTGCAGCGGCCTGCCATCGCGAGCCAGGAGCCTCCGCCCGATCGGCGTGTCCGCGGCGCGAAAGGCCATCGCCTTGAGTGACCGGCCGGTCGCCGCCGCGATCCCGGCGCGGACATGGCCGCCGCCGACGACCTCGGCGTAGGAGATATGATGGGCCGGAAAGGCCACCATCGGCGGAGGGTGGCCGGCGCCGTAGGGCCCTGCCCGTTCGAGCAACTGGATCGCCTCGGCATCCACCGCCCCGGCAGTCACCACCGCGTCGATCTTGAGGTCACGTTCGGCGGCCCCCGCCGTTTCGACGTCGTCGCGTATCGCCGCGGCCACGAACTCCTCGAAGGCGTGCAGCCGGTCGAGCGGCAAGGTGATGCCCGCGGCCATGGCGTGACCGCCGCCCTTCGCCAGGATCCCCTCGCGCACGGCCGCCTTGACCACCCGGCCGATGTCGATTCCCGGGATGGACCGGCCCGAGCCCACGCCGAGACCCGACGGCCCGTCGGCGATCGCGAAGGCCGGCCGCATGAAGCGGTCCTTGAGTCGTGAGGCGATGAGGCCGACCACCCCGATATGCCAGCCCGGATTGTGCGTGACCACCAGCGGCGGATCGGACTCGCCGCCGAAGACCGGTTCGGCCGCAGCCATCGCCTCCGCCAGCATGCCGGTCTCCAGGGCCTGCCGTTCGGTGTTGAGCCGGTCGAGTTCCGTCGCGATCCTCTCCGCCTCCTCAAGATCCTCCGTGGCGAGCAACTGTGCTCCGAGTGAAGCGTTGCCGATGCGGCCGCCGGCATTGATCCTCGGGCCGATGAGAAAGCCGAGATGTCCGGCTTCGACCGGGCCGCTGAGGCGCGCCAGCCGCGCCAGCGCAGCGATGCCCGGATTCTCCTGGCGCCGCATCGCGATCAATCCCTTCACCACGAACGCACGGTTGAGGCCGGTCAGACCGACGACGTCGCACACCGTTCCGAGCGCCACCAGGTCGAG
>CAYOBK010000166.1:0-5449 GCA_964402275.1 uncultured Bauldia sp. | reverse complement strand
GAGGGCGACGGCCGCGGCGCGGAGGGCGAGCCGGCTCGCCGGGCGTCTCCGCGCCGTCAAACCGGGCTGTGCGATCGGGATAGACGTCGTAGGTGACGCCGGTGACCACCATGCGGACAGCCGTCATCGACAGCTCGCCGGCGATCGTCGATCGGTGGCCGTACAAAGCCACGGCGTCGCCGACGGCAGCCGAACCCTGGTTGAAGCCGGCCTGGGTCGTGGCGATCAGCGGCGCCAGATCGACGTGCCACATCCCGTCCTCGGCTTGGACCTCGAGGGTGACGTGCGGGTTGCCGATGTAGATTTCGGCGATCGTGCCGCTGAGCGTGAACGGATCGGGCGACGTCCAGGCCCAGCCGTGATGCGCCAGTGCGGTTCCGCCCGCAAGAGCGACCAGAACTCCGCCAGCGGCGAGCGTGCTGCGAATCGGTCGAAACATGACGGCTCCTTGCCAGCCCGCGGCCCCGCTCCGATCTTACGACCAGCGCCGGGCAGCGTCAGCCCCAAAGGTACGGCCGATCACGCCCGATTGTTGACAGCGCCGGCGCCGGGCGTAGAACCGGCGCAATCCGGCCGAATTCGGCCGCCAGGAGAACGGCATGGGCTACAAGGTCGCCGTCGTCGGCGCCACCGGCAATGTCGGGCGCGAGATGCTCGATATCCTCGACGAGCGCGGTTTCCCCGCCGACGAGGTGGTTGCGCTCGCGTCGCGCCGGAGCCAGGGGAAAGAGGTCTCGTTCGGCGACCGCACACTGAGAGTGAAGTCGCTCGAGAACTACGATTTCTCCGACGTCGATATCTGCCTGATGTCCGCCGGCGGCGCGGTCGCGAGGGAATGGGCGCCGAAGATCGCCGCCGCCGGCGCGGTCGTGATCGATAATTCCTCGGCCTTCCGCTACGAGTCCGACGTTCCGCTGATCGTGCCGGAGGTGAACGCCGACGCGGTCTCGGGCTTCGGCAAGCGGCGCATCATCGCCAATCCGAACTGCTCGACCGCGCAGCTCGTCGTGGCGCTGAAGCCGATCCACGACGCCGCAAGAATCAAGCGCGTTGTGGTCGCGACCTATCAGTCCGTCTCGGGCGCCGGCAAGGAGGCGATGGACGAGCTCTTCAACCAGACCCGGGCGGTGTTCGTCTCCGACCCGATCGAGACGAAGAAATTCACCAAGCGCATCGCCTTCAACGTCATCCCCCATATCGATGCTTTCATGGAGGACGGCTCGACGCGCGAGGAATGGAAGATGGTCGCCGAGACAAAGAAGATCCTCGATCCGAAGATCAAGCTGACGGCGACATGCGTCCGCGTGCCGGTGTTCATCGGCCATTGCGAGGCGGTCAATCTCGAACTGGAGAGGCCGCTCGAGGCCGATGCCGCGCGCGAAATGCTGCGCGAGGCGCCGGGGCTCCTTGTCGTGGACAAGACGGAGGATGGCGGCTACGTCACGCCGGTCGAGACCGCCGGCGAGGACGCGACCTATGTGTCGCGCATCCGCAACGACCCCACGGTCGAAAACGGCCTGTCGCTGTGGGTGGTCGCCGACAATCTCCGCAAGGGCGCCGCGCTCAACGCGATCCAGATCGCCGAGCTCCTCGTCAACCGCAAGCTGATCCAGCCGAAGCGCCAGGCGGCCTAGGCTTCGGCGAGTTCCTTCAGGCCGCGGCAGAAGCCCTCGAAGGATTCCGTCAGGTCGGTGATCGACCGGCCGGCAAGTCGCAGCATCGGGCCGGAGAATTCCTCCTTCAACGTGAAACGGCATTTGCCGCGGCCGAGTTCCTCGATGGCGAATGCGCGGACGCGCTGCACCAGCCCGAACGGCAGCCGGCTCGTCCAAACCATCATCCGCCCCGGGCTGAACGAGGTCACGCGCATGAGCATGCCGCGCTCCGGCCCGTCGGTGGCGTAGATCCTCAGCCACGCGCCTTCCTCGGCCCGGCCGCCCTGGATGCGGATGCAACTCGGATCGAAGCTCGGATGGCTCGGCGTGTCGGTGATGATCGCCCAGATCTTTTCTGACGTGGCGTCGATGTCGATCGAGGTGGAATAGGCCTTCATCGCGCCCACCAGCCGTTCGTCCCCGCCCACGGGTCCCGCCTCCGCCGGGCCGGAGAAAGGACCTGGAGCAGCCCTTTCGTGATTTCGGGCTCTGGATTCCCGCCGGCGCGGGAATGAACGGGAGGGAGTTCTTGAGTCACGGCAGCGCCGCGAATCTGCCGGCCGAATCGAGCACCAGCAGCTCGCCCGTGCCGATGTCGAACCAGGCGCCGTGCAGGTGGAGCGTACCGGCCGACTCCGCTGCGGCGATCCAGGGGAAGGTGCGGAGATTGGCGAGGCCCTGCCGGATCGAGGCGAATTCGAGGGTGCGCTGCCGCGCCGCGGTCTCGCCCGGATCGTCGGCCATCAGCTCCGCCGCCGGAGCGAGGAGGCCGATCCAGCGGCCGATGAAGTCGGTCCCGTCGAGCGGCGTCGCGGTGAGGAACGCTTCGACGCCGCCGCAACGGCCGTGACCGAGGATCACCAGATGCCGTACTTTGAGCGCGGTGACGCCGAATTCCAGCGCGGCCGACGTGCCGTGCTGGTGCCCGTCGGCATCGAAGGGCGGCACTAGATTGGCGACATTGCGATGGACGAAAAGCTCCCCCGGGGCGGCGTCGAAGATCGTCTCGGGGGCCGAGCGGCTGTCGCTGCAGCCGATGATCATGACCTCCGGGCGCTGCCCGCGCTCGGCCAGCCGGCGATAGCGGTCGCGGTCGGCGGCAAGGCGGCCTTCCCGGAACGCCGCGTAGCCGATGGTCAGTCTTTCCGGGAATTCAGCCATTTGCCGCCCTTTTCCGCCCCACCGCCTGAAAGCCCGCCGGCCGTGCCTCAGTCAAGCCTTTATCGCTAAACAGGTTGTGGCCAGCCGGGGGGACAGGGTGATTGATTCTTGACGACGCCCGCCGCCGGTTATGATCTGGTGCGACTGGTACTGCGGGGCTCATGTCTGCGATTTTTCGACCGCGCCGAAGCGTCCTTTTCCTGCCGGGGGCAAATCTCAAGGCACTGGAAATGGCCGAGACCATTCCGGCCGATGTCCTCGTTCTCGATCTCGAAGATGCCGTCGCGCCGGAGCAGAAGGAGACCGCGCGGCGCATGACGGCCGACGCCGTCGCCGACCGGGAGTATGACGGAAAGGAACTGGTCGTCCGCATCAACGGACTCGATACCAGATGGGCCGCGGCCGATATCGCCGCGGTCACGCCGGCATCGCCCGACGGGATTCTCGTACCCAAGGTCTGCCGGGCGGAAGACATCCGACGCCTGCGCGCGGCACTCCGGGCGGCGGGCGCCGATCCCGCGACGAAGATATGGGCGATGATGGAAACGCCGCAGGCGATCCTCAACGCCGCCGCCATCGCCGGGGCCGGCGACGAGATCGGGCCGGAGCTGGCGGCGCTGGTGATCGGCACCAATGACCTTGCGGCCGAGACGGAAGTCCGCCCGACAAGGGATCGGACGCCGATGATCCCCTGGCTGTCGACCTGCGTCCTCGCGGCGCGGGCGAATGACCTCGCGGTGATCGACGGAATCTTCAACGATTTCAACGATGCCGAGGGCTTTGCTGCGGAATGCGCACAAGGTCGGATGCTCGGCATGGACGGCAAATCGCTGATTCATCCGAACCAGGTCGGGCCGTGCAACGCCGCGTTCACGCCGAGCGTTGAGGAAGTCGCCTGGGCGCGCGGCGTCCTCGCCGCGTTCGACGACCCGGCGAATGCCGGCCTCGACGCGGTCTCCTATAACGGCCGGATGGTGGAGCGGATGCATGCGCGGATCGCACGGCGGATGCTGACGGTCGCACAGGCCGCCGCGGAGGATGCGGGAATGCGGGAGCCGGCGATCAGCGGCAGGTGACGCCGCGCCATTGACATCCGCGCGCCGGTGGTGGACGCGTCCGCACCGTCTCTCGTCCTGCCACGGCTCCGATGCGCACACTCGACACAATCCTGGCGTCAGGCGTCTGGCGCGATCTTGTCGCCGAACACGGCACGCCGCTCGTCGTGGTCGATGCGACGATCATCCGCGAGCGTTGCCGCGCGCTCAGGGCGGCCTTCCCCGGGGCACGGTTCTTCTACGCGCCCAAGGCGAACTACAACCCCTGGATCGTCAAGCTGATCGTCGGCGAGGGCTTCGGCGTCGATGCCGTCAGCCCAATGGAAATCGAGCTCGCGCTGAAACTCGGCGTCGCGCCCGGGAACATTACCTATGTCGAGAATGCGATGTCGCCGGGCGACTTGGCCTACGCGATCGAAACCGGCGTGCCGATCGTCATCGGCTCGCTCGGCGCGCTCAAGCGGTACGGGGCGGCGCGTCGCGGGGCCTCGGTCGGCATCCGCGTCAACGGCGAGGTCGGCGCGTCGGAGCATCACTATACCTACACATCAGGCCCGCGGTCGAAGTTCGGCATCCATCCCTCGCAATTCGACGAAGCGAAGGCGATCGCAGCGAAACACGGCGTTCGGATCATGCGGCTGCATCAGCATATCGGCTCGAACTGGCTCGACACCGCGCCGTTCCTCGCGGCGGCGTGGAACCTTTGCGAACTGGCCGCTTCCTTTCCGGAAGTCGACACGCTCGATTTCGGTGGCGGTTTCGGTATTCCCTACCGCGCCACCGATCATCCCCTCGATGTCGCCGGGCTCGGGAATGCGTTCCGCCAGTTGGTCGGCGGCTATCGGACCGCCGAAGGCGGTCAATTCGGCGTCGCCTTCGAGCCGGGCCGCTATATCGTCGCGGAAAGCGCGGCGATCATCACCCGTGTCAACGACCGCAAGACCGGCGGCAGCGGCCGCGTGTTCGTCGCCACCGACACGGGCTTCAACCATCTCATCCGGCCGGCGCTCTATGGCAGCCAGCACCGGATCCTCAATCTGTCGTCGCCGGACGCCGCGCCGGAGACTGTCGACATCTGCGGCAACCTCTGCGAGGAGGCCGACTACCTCGCGCGCGACCGCTTGTTGCCGCGCGCGGAAGATGGCGACTTCCTCGCTGTCATGGACGTCGGAGCGTACGGGCTGGCGATGGGAAGCGACTACAATCTCCGCCCGATCCCGCCCGAGATCCTGATCGACGGCGATGAGCGCAAGCTCATCCGGCGCCGGCGCGGCTTTGCGGAACTGATGCGGCAGTTCGACTTCTGAGGGACGATCGGCGCGCCTTCCCTTCGGGAGGACGTCGGAGTCGTCACCACAGGGCTTGATCCGGTGGTCCACTCGTCCGCGCCGCAGGTTTCGGCGGTGGCATGGATTGCCGGGTCAAGCCCGCGGGGACGAACGGATTGAGGAATTCAATCCGCGCGGCTACTTCGCGGCCTCGGCGAATTCCTTCGAATTCGCGTAGTTGCGGTACTTGAAGTCGCGGTCGTCGGTCGCCGCCTCGGTCTCGGCCAGCTTGAAGATCTTGTGGTGGAGC